>JBHHVO010000120.1:0-8704 GCA_046754365.1 Phycisphaerae bacterium
GGGGTCATTCTACGTGTGCGACTCGGAGGACGCCGCGATCCACCGCGTTTCCGATCGCGACGGCCGGCTCATCGAGTCGCTCCGGCTGACGGAGGATATCCTCAGACCCGTCGCCGTCGCATACGACGCCGCCGACGGCGGCGCGCTCTACGTCGTGGACGCGGTCGCCCACAATATCAAGGTGCTCGGTCCGCGGGGCACGGTCCGCGGGTTCATCGGACGCCGCGGGTCTGCGCCGGGGGCGTTCAACTTCCCGTGCGACATCGCACTCGACAAAGACATGATCTGGGTGGTCGACGCCGGCAACCAGCGTGTGCAGGCGCTGACGCGGTCGGGCCAGCCGATCCTCACGCTTGGTCGGCCCGGCGACGCGCCGGGGGACCTCGCCCTGCCCAAGTCGGTGGCCATGGACGGTGACGGCCACGTCTATGTCGTCGATGCGCGATTCGAGAACGTGCAGGTATTCGATCGCAGCGGCCGCCTGCTGCTATTCTTCGGAGAGGAGGGCGCAGCGCCCGGCGAGTTTTGGCTGCCGTCTGGCATCTTCATCGACGCGACCAACCGGATTTGGATCTGCGACTCATACAATCGCCGTATACAGGTTTTCCAGTATTTCAAGGTGCCGTCATGACCAACACACCAACGCCAGATCGCCCGAGCATGTGGGCGGACTCACCGGCACGCCGCGCCGCGCCACCCGCGACCCGACCCATGAGTACTCAAGACGCGCGTGTTGTTCTCCCGTTCTCGGGTCGCCTCCCGCGGTTCGTGCGGCCAGACGGCGATGCACGATCGTGCGACACGCGCGGTTTTGCGCCGGCGCGCAGGCTTGCGGCCGCGCCTCCGGCGCATGGCAGGTGGCCGCACATTGATACGGTGTCTTGGGTTCACCTGATATCCTTGTGCCTGGCTGTCCCGTTGGCCGGACCCGTCGCCGCCGCGACAGCGCAGGATCGCGTGTCCGATACCGTGCACAACCTCGCGGTGACCGGCCCGGGCACCGTTCGTGCGGTGTCCGAGCAACAGGTGTGCGTCTTCTGCCACGCCCCGCACCACACGGCGGGCGTCCGGCCGCTCTGGAACCGTGAGCTGCCCGCGACGAGCTACGCGATTTACCAGTCGTCCACGCTCGACGCGCAACCCGGCCAACCGACCGGGGCCAGTAAGCTCTGCCTGAGCTGTCACGACGGGACGATCGCGCTCGGCAGCGTGCTCAGCCGATCCGACATCATCCGCATGAACGGCAGCGACTTCATGCCGGCCGGCATGACGAATCTCGGCACCGATCTCTCGGATGACCACCCGATCAGCTTCTACTACACGAGTGGCCTGGCCGCGTCCGACACGCAGCTCGCGGACCCGACGACGCTGCCGCCCAACGTCCGGCTGGACGCGTCGGGACAGCTCCAATGCACCGCGTGCCACGATGCACACGACAACACGAACGGCAAGTTCCTGGTCATGGCCAATGTCTTCGGCGGCCTGTGCACGGCGTGTCATGCCCTGAACGGCTGGGCGACCGGGGCACACCAGCTCTCCAGCGCGTCCGTCGTCGGATCGCCGACATTAGACCTGCCGTACGACACCGTCGCGGAAAACGCGTGTCGCAGTTGCCACCGCGCGCACACGGCCGGTGGCGCTGAGCGACTGCTCATATTCGAAAACGAGGAAGACAACTGTCTCGGCTGTCACGACGGCAGCGTCGCAGCGGCGAACATCGAGGCGCAGCTCGACAAGCCGTCCGCCCACGACCCGCGGCATGACGTAGGCGTGCACGACCCGATCGAGGGGCTCGCCGGCGCGAATCCGCACGTCGAGTGCGCGGATTGCCACAACCCGCATGCCGTGTACGCCCAGCCCCCCGTCACGGGGTACATCCCAATCGGCGCGACGTTGACCAACGTACCGGGCGTTACGATCGGCGGGGCGGTCATCAACGAGGCCCAGTTTGAATATGAGGTGTGTTTCCGTTGTCATGGCGACGCGGCCGTACCGATCGCGAACCGCGTCGGCCGACTCGCCGACACGCCGAACCTGCGGCTCAAGTTCGGACCGTCCAACCCGAGCTTCCACCCGGTCGTGACGTCGTCACCGAGCGCCGACACGCCGAGCCTCGTACCGGGCCTGGCGCCCGGCTCGATGGTCCGTTGCACGGATTGTCACAACAACGAAGACGGCCCGGGCGCGGGTGGCGGCGGTCCGACCGGCCCGCACGGTTCCGTCAACGGCTTCCTGCTCGAGCGGAACTACAACGTGCAGGACGAGGTCGAGGAAGCGGAGTTCGAGTACGCGATGTGCTACAAGTGCCACCTGCGCTCCAGCATCCTCGGTGACGACAGCTTCACGGAGCACAAGCGACACATCCAGAATGAGCTGGCCCCGTGCTCCGCGTGTCACGACCCCCACGGCGTATCACTCACTCTACCCACCGGCTCCGACCACACGCACCTGATCAACTTCGATACGTCGATCGTGTTCCCCGAGTCGCAAACGGGCAAGATCGAGTTCAAGGATCTCGGTCCGTTCGCCGGGAGCTGCACGCTGCAGTGCCACGGCGAGGATCATCGCAACGAGGCGTACCAACGCTAGCCGGCAACGCTCGCGGTCGCGGCAGCCCGCACGTGTTGATGTCCATGTCGAGGCCCGATCGCCCCGTGACGACGGGCGTGCATCCGACACGGTCGCGGGGCGCTGCACGCCGCGGCCCCGGATTCACCGCCCACCGGAAAGCGCGATCGCACGGCGGCGCGAACGCGGCACGACCGGCCGCTTCGGCAGGCATCGCGACCGCAGCGGTCAACGGGTATCAAGCGGCGCGGTCGGCGTTGACGTCGCCGCGTTCACCATGTCGATCGGCAGACGATTGCGCCCGGGGAAGTTCCACCGTCACGGTGGTCCCGTGGCCGAGTCGGCTCTCAAGTTGAATCGTGCCGCCGTGGCGGCGCACGACCTGATAGCTGACCCAGAGGCCGAGCCCGGTGCCCCGCCCCGGTTCCTTCGTCGTAAAGAACGCCTCGAATGCGCTGGTGACCTGGGCGTCACTCATGCCCTTGCCGTCGTCGTCGAACCGCAGGACGACGCGGTCGCCGTTCGTTTGGGTCGTGATGGTGAGGTGCCCACCGTCGCCGTGCTTCTCGGCGATGGCGTCAAATGCGTTGAGCATGATGTTCGTGATGACCAACAGCAATCGATCCGCGTCACCGCGGACGGGCGCCAGGTGCGGGTCGTGCCGACACACGATGCGGATGTCGGCGCTGCGCCGGTCGTAGCCCAGCAATGTCGTCGCCTGTTCCAGCAGGGGGCGAAGGTCGACCCGATCGCGTCGTTCCTGTACGACGCGCCCGGAGAACGCGAGCAGATCCCGCGTAATCCTGGTGATCCGTGCGATCTGGGCCATGATCAGGTCGATCTGTTCGCGTTGCTCTTGGGACGTGCACCGCTTCCGCATCACTTGCGCAACCGACGAAATGCTCGCCAGGGGATTCCCGACTTCGTGGGCCACACCCGCCGCCAGCTTGCCGACCGACGCCATCTTTTCCGCCTGAAGGATCCCCTCCTGAGCACCCTTGAGGCTCACGTACGCCTGATGGATCGCGTCCCCGAGGAGGCGGAACTCCTCGTCCGCCTTGACGGTGAGGCGGTCGGGGACATCGCCGCTCCGCATCCGGTCTGTGTTTTCGAGCAGCGCCGCCATCGGCCGCGTCAGCCGGCGCTCCAGGTGCACCGCCACAACGCCGCCGCACACGAGCGCGGCCACGAACGTCCCCAGGAGTACCACCCACGCGCTTCGGATACCCGCGCCGGCCTCGTCCGCATGGTCGATGAGATGAACGCGGGCCAGATCGTGGATCGCGGTTGTCTCCGCAACGAGCTCGTCCACCAGCGACGTAGCCTCATCCGTTATCGACGCCGCGACCTCGAACGGATCACCGCCGCAGAGTTCGTCGGACGCCGCCCGATAGCGTTCGAACGTCTCGCGCACTTGATCCAGTCTCGCCTGAATGGCCGGCACATGGTGACACCGGCTGCAACCAGTCAGCGACCGATCGAACCGCACGATCCGCGCCTCGTGTTCGTCGCCCCCCTGATCGCGCCCCGCGAGCCGCGAGAGGACACCCGCCTGCATGCGGATGGCATCCGAGTTGAGCGTTGTTCGCAAAGATTGGATCCGGCGCAGCTCGGCCAGTTCGCCCAACTGCCGGACACTTCGATCAAGGCACAACATCGCGATCGCGTTGCCGATGAGAAACAGCGCGAGCAGCAGACCCAGGCAGATGACTATCCGACGTCGCACGTCAAGACTCCGGGTCGTCGAATCCCCCACCCACCGCGCGAAAACACGGCGCTGCGGTGGAACGCGCCCGCGACAGGGGGCGCCGCTTCATCCACCCATCCTTGGCGAGCAGCGGCCCGGTCACGCAGCGGTGTCCGCACCCACCGCCGGTGCAGGCGGACGGCATGCATGATACCTGGATTATCACGATCGGAGAAGCGTCGGCGGACTTGCCGCCGGCGGAAACCGCCAGTCGGTAGTGTGGCGCCGACGCGTTGATCGTCGCCGTCAAGCCCGGCGTGCGACGGGATCCGGGGCGATAGCCGGCGTGTGTTTTGCGGTCGACCCGGCACGCGGATTGCTTGTAGAAACGACGGAAGACGCAGTGCCTGAACATACCCTAGCCGGGCCGTCGCTCGGGATGGGAGTACGGATCCATGGACCACAACATCAACCCGCTGCGCGCGCTCGCGCGAGCGATCGGGTCGCTCTGGCTCGCCGCGGTGCTGCTCGTATCGCTCCTGATCGCCATGGGGTGCGCGACGGTATTCGAATCCCTGCACGGTACCGAGCAGGCGCTCGCCACGTTTTACCATGCGTGGTGGTTCGAGGGGCTGCTCGCGCTGCTCGCGATCAACGTCCTGGCTGCGCTCGTGGCGAGATTCCCATTCGCGAAACGCCAGACCGGTTTCGTCATGACCCACACGTCCATCCTGCTCGTGCTCGGCGGGGCATGGGTCACCAGGCACTGGGGTATCGACGGTACGGTCACACTGCTCGAGGGCGGGACAGCCTCCACGTTCACGGTGCGGGAGGACACGCTGACGCTGACCAATCGCGCCGACACATCGCGCTCCGCCATCGCCCTGGACACCACTGTCTTCAGCGGCTTTGAGGTGGTTGACCGACCGGCCGCGCCCACGCTTGCCGCCGGCGCCCTCGCGGTAAACGTCGCCAGGTACCTGCCCGACACCACGTCCTCCCGAGCCATGGCCAACGACAACCCGAGGCCGCGCCACGCCATCGAGTTGTCACTGTCCGGAATCGGGCGGGATGCGCCGCATTGGCTGTTCGCCGATCAATCTGCCCATATCGGCGGCGTGCATGTCGCGTTCCGCGTCGCGCACGATGCCGACCAGCTCCAGGCATGGCTGCGCGTGGCGCCGACGCGCCCGGATGAAACGTCGCTCGGGACCATCAACGTTGAGCTTGCCGGCGCAACGTACCGTTTCGCCGTCGAGGCGTGCCGGGACCGGCTCGTGTCCATTGGCGACACACCATACGCGCTGCGCGTCCTCCGCTACCTTCCGCATGCGACCGTCGGCGCGGAGAACAGACTGACGAACGCATCGGACAAACCCGTCAACCCGGCCGTGGAAGTGCAGATCCAAGGACCTGACGGCACCGACACCAGAATCGCATTCGCCCGGTTTCCGGATTTTCGCTCCATGCACGGCGATGCCGCCAAGAACTTGAAGCTAACGTTCGAATCTTCCAACGCGGCGCCTGGGCGCGCGCCGCTCGAGATTATCGCAGGACCGGAAGGCACGCTCCACGCGCGCATGGCGTTGGACGGCGAACCTGTCCAAACACAATCGCTGGCCATCGAAGAAACGATCGACACGCCGTGGCCAAGGAGCAGGCTCACCATCCTTCGGCACCTTGATCACGCCCGCTGGGCCATCACGGTCGACCCCGTCAGCCCCGTCCGCAAGAACCGCACACCCGCCGTTCTCGTGACGCTGACGAGCGGGCCCTACACGAGGGATATGTGGCTGCAGAAGGATCGGACGTATCCCGTGTCCGTCGACGGCACGCCGTTCGAACTCACGTTCGGCGGCAAGGTCGTGCCGCTCGGTTTCGACGTGCGGCTCGATGCGTTCCGGATCGGGTACTACCCCGGGAGTCGCCGACCCCGCACATTCGAAAGCCGCGTCACGCTCACCGACCCGGATACCGGACTTGTGCAACAACGGCTCATCAGCATGAACCACCCCACGAAGTATGGCCGCTATACGCTGTTTCAATCGAGCTACCGCGCAGATGGGCCGCGTATGGTCAGCTTCCTGAGCATCTCGCGCGATCCCGGCATGCCGATCACGTTCGCCGGTTACGGTCTCATGATCGCCGGCATGATCGCCGTGCTTGGTCTTCGCATGTCCGTCGCACGCCGAGCGCAAGAGTCGGACCGCCGCCTCGCGACATCGGCGGGCGCCAACCCAGCCGCCGCATACGCCGTGCCCGGTGTGCGCAACGCACCCGGTGTCCGCGCCGCGCCCGGCGTACGCGCGGACGCCGGCGTGTCTACAGCACCTGGCGCCGTGTCTTGTGACAACGGCTGGAGGACGTCAGCCGCGCCCGTCCCAACCGGCGCCACAGCCGATACCGAAGGCGGCAGCGGACGCGACCGCCTGAGGCGAGAAGGCAAGGTTGAGCCGGCACGGCAGACCTGAACCGATCAGGAAGGGTCGAACCTGCAAGGCAAGCCTGATCCAACGACGAAAGGCTGAGCAACCATGACGCAAGTACTCTTGATCGGCTGCGTTCTTCTCACGAGCGGCGCGCCCGCTTGGCCCGCCGCGTCGCCTCACGCGTTGGATCTCTCCGTGCTACGTGCGCTGCCGGTCCAACACGACGGACGCTGGCCGCCGCTCGATACCGTGGCGCGCGACCTCGTCGAATCGGTGACGGGCGCGGAGCGATTCCAGGGCGAGGATCCGCTGTACTGGCTCCTCGCATGGACGTTCGAGCCTTCGCACTGGATGGCCAAACCCCTAATCCACATCAACAACGCGGAGCTCCGCGCCGCGCTGCACCTGCCGGCGGCGAAAACCGATTTCTCGTTCAACGAACTCATGGCGCACGAACACCTGCGCGACCTCATCGCCGGCCTCGCCGACATCGAGGAAGGCAACAAACCGGACCCCCTCCAACGAAAAGTCACGGCCATCAACGACAAGCTCACACACCTCGCGCAGATCTTTCAGGGGCGCGCCATCCGTCCCGTCCCCGACCCACAGGCGCCGGACGGTAGATGGCAACGTGTCGATGCCCTCGCTCGTGCCGACACGGACAACGCGAACAACGTAACCGCCGCCTGGTCCGCGCTGCGGGAGGCGTTCCTCGCCGACGACGCGGGTGCGTTCCTCGGTGCGTCGCGCGACCTTTCGACCGCGCTCCAGCGCCTCCCCGCCGCCTATCGACCCGCCGCCGAAGCGATCGCCGTTGAGCTCCGCTACAACAGATTGCGTCCGTTCCGCACGGCCTGGATCGCCATGACCGTAGGTGCGGTGCTCGCGGCCGCGGCGCTCTGGATCCGCCGGCGCTGGTTCGACGGTATCGCCGCGGTCGGACTCATCGCGGGATTCGTCATACTGACCTACGGCCTGTGGATGCGCTGGACGGTGGCCGGGCGGATCCCCGCGTCCAACATGTTCGAGTCGCTCTTGTTCCTGGGTTGGGGCATGGGTGCGTTCGCGATCGTGGCGATGATCGTGATCCGCCACCGCATGGTACCCCTCACCGCATCCGCTATGGGCGCAGCGGCACTCATCCTCGCGGACTGCCTGCCGATGGACCATTTCATCCGGCCGATCGCCCCGGTGCTCATGGATACGGTCTGGATGTCCATCCACGTGCCCATCATCATGGTGTCGTATTCCGTCCTGGCGTTGGGCGTGCTCGTCGCGCACATCCAGCTCGTCGTCATGGCGGTCGCGCCACGCCAACACCGACTCTCTATGACCGTGGACGCCATGCATTACTGGTACATCCACGTCGGCTCCATTCTCCTCACCGCCGGCATCGCGACCGGCAGCATGTGGGCCGCGTCGTCCTGGGGGCGCTACTGGGGCTGGGACCCGAAAGAGGTGTGGTCGCTCGTCGCGTTGCTTGGCTATCTCGCGATCCTCCACATCCGCGTCGACTTCGACAAGGTCCCGCGCTGGGCGTACGCCGTGGCGGCCGCGTTGGCCATCGCGCTCTTTACGGTGATCGGCCGCCGATTCGCGCCACTCACGGGAACCACCGTCCTCGTCTTTCTCGTTACAGCCGGGGCGGGCGTCTTCTTCGTTACCGGCCGAGGCCGCTTCGCGATCGCGCTCAAGAGCATCCTGGCGTTCTGGCTCATCATCATGACCTACGTCGGCGTGAACTACGTCCTCGGCTCCGGGCTCCACAGCTACGGCTTCGGCACAGGCGCCGTCGTGAAGCGCATGATCTGGATCGGCGGGGCCGACCTGGCGCTCGCGGTGGTGTGCGTGGTACTGTATCTCCTGCGCCGCCCGGCCGTCACGCGGCACACCGGATTCCCTATCGTCGCCGGCGCGTAAGCGATCGCCCATCGTCGTGGGGGGAACCCGCTTGTGGGGGAAGCGGCGGCCGCACATAACCTACCTCCTGGTGTGCCACGTGGCCATTCGGCATGCCCAT
>JBHHVO010000121.1:0-8693 GCA_046754365.1 Phycisphaerae bacterium
CGGTGGGTTCGACGGGTGACCACGATCCGGGGTTTACGGTGCTGAACGCGCCGTCTTGTCGTGCGGACCCGGCGGCGGACGGGACGCGGTCTGAGACGTTCATCGTGGTGCACTTCGGGAAACGTCTGGTGCTGATCGGTGGCACGGCGTACGCGGGGGAGATCAAGAAGAGCATCTTCACGGTGATGAACTACCTGCTGCCGACGGCGGGGACGCTGAGCATGCACTGTTCGGCGAACGTCGGGTCGGGTGGGGATGTGGCGCTGTTTTTCGGCCTGAGCGGAACGGGCAAAACGACGCTGTCGGCGGATCCGGCCCGCGGGCTCATCGGCGATGATGAACACGGATGGAGCGATGTGGGCGTGTTCAATATCGAGGGCGGGTGCTACGCGAAGTGCATCAAGCTTTCCGAGTCGCGTGAGCCGCAGATTTATCGGGCGATCCGGTTCGGCACGGTGCTCGAGAACGTGGTGGTGGACGAGGTGACGCGGGCGGTGGATTACGACGCGGACGGTGTGACGGAGAACACCCGCGCGGCGTATCCGCTCGAGCATATCGAGAACGCGGTGATGCCGAGCACGGCCGGGCATCCGCGGAACGTGGTGTTTCTGACGTGTGACGCGTTCGGTGTACTGCCGCCGATTTCCCGGCTGACACCGGAACAGGCGATGTATCACTTCCTGTCGGGGTATACGGCGAAGGTTGCGGGGACCGAGGCGGGTGTGACGGAACCGGAGGCGACGTTCAGCACTTGCTTCGGCGCGCCGTTTCTGCCGCTGCGGCCGACGACGTACGCGAACATGTTGGGTGAGCGGCTGGCGCGGCATAAGGCCCGGTGTTGGCTGGTGAACACGGGCTGGAGCGGCGGGGCATATGGTGTCGGGCGTCGGATGGATCTGGCGCACACGCGTACGATGCTGAAGGCGGCGCTGGCGGGCGAACTCGACGAGGTAGGGGTCTCGGTGGATCCGGTGTTCGGGGTTGGTGTGCCGCGGTCGTGCCCGGGTGTGCCGCAGGACCTGCTGACACCGAAGGCGACGTGGCGGGACGGCGCTGCGTATGACGCGAAGGCCGCGGAACTCGCGCGGCGGTTTCATGACAACTTCCGGGGGTTTGAAGCGGTTCCGGGGGAGATCGCGGCGGCCGGTCCGAAGGCGTGACGGCGGCGGGGTCGCCGGCGCGTCGCGGTGGTGTGTGCGTCGCGTGTCGCGATCCGTGGGTGGCGTTTGGTGGTTCATGGTCGGGCCGTCAGCGTTGGTTGCCGCGCTTCTGATGCTCGGGCATAGGTCGTCCGTTCACTCGTTCCGGTCTTTTGGTGGACCGTTTCCCGTCTACACCAATAACGCGTCGCGTGATCGGTGAAAAACTTCTGCGCGCGAGCGCCGTGTTAAGGGCGTGCCAGGGGGGTTTTTATCGCGGCCCGTGGTCGCGTCGCCGGGTGTGGCGTTCGCCGTGTGGGTCGGGCATGGGGGGCGCGGGCGGTCCGGAGAGCGGGCCGTATGCACGGGTGCATGGATCGGGGCGTCACCGATTGGGGACGTGTTTACGCGGGTAACGCCCGGCGACCGTGGGGACCGTGGGGTTTTGAGCGGGTGTCGCCCGTCTACGTCCGCCACGGGGGGCGGACGCTACATGGTAGGTGCCGTGTGGGATCCCAAGACCGGCTCGACACGTACCCGGTTGGAAAGCGGTGCCACACGGTGGTCGGAGTGGTTGAAAAGCGGTGCCGCACGGTGGTCGGAGTGGTTGGAAAGCGGTGCCGCACGGTGGTCGGAGTGGTTGGAAACCGGTGCCGCACGGGGCGCGTTGGCGGCGGATCGGCTTTGCGTTGGTCAGGGTGCAACGACTGGTCAGGGTGCGACGACTGGTCAGGGTCCGACGACTGGTCAGGGTCCAACGACTGGTCAGAGTTTGACGACTGGTCAGGGTGCAACGACTGGTCAGGGTCCGACGACGACGCGGCTCACGAGGTCCTTGAGCACGGCGAGCTGGTCGAAGCACTCGTCGACGAGGTTGGCTTTGGCCTGCTGTTCGAGCCTGGCGGCGTGCTCGGTCAGGACGGGGTAACCGTATCCGCCGCCACTGCCTTTGAGCTGATGGGCGGCGGATCGGAGCGCCTCGAAGTCACTTGCGCGGACGGCCTGTTCCATATTCTTGAGCCTGTCGTCGAGTCCGTTGACAAACTCCTCAACGATGTCGGCGAACGAGGCGTCTTCTCGAACGAGATCGGACGAGATCGGGTCCTGGGGCGTTGATGGCTCTTCGGGCATATTGCTGTCCTTTGGCCGGGGCTGACATGGCCCACGAGCCGGTTGAAAAACGTTGGGCACGGACTTGAGACCGTGGTTTCACCGGGAAGATGCCGAGGGCGGAATCACGGAGTCGGGTTTTTCAACACACTGCTACGGGCCTAGTGCGTTTTATCGGCTAGGTCGGCGGTCGAGTTTCGTTACGGTTGGTTGAAGCGATTCGGCCGGCGGTGGGTGCTGGGTGGGCGGTGAGGGCGGCGCAGGGTGGTTGCTGCGGCGGGTCGTGGCGGGATGGGCGACGCGACCTTCGTGACGGCGGTCGCGGGACGTGTGGTGCGGCGACCGCGGTGTTCGTGCGATCGCGGCGGTTTCGACTAGAATCGCGGTGGTGCACGTTGCCACGTGTTCGTGTGGGTTTGGGTGCGGGCCGCTTGGTGACGGGCGGGGTTCGGATCGATGCGCGGTTCGGATCGATGCACGGACCCGGAACACCACGTGTGACGAAGCGGTAGCGCGCGTTCGGACGTGGGTGGGTGGGTCATGCGCGGCTCGCGTGAGACGATTGTGGCGCGAGGCGACCGGCGCGTTCGGCGAGCCGACCGATCGCTTGCGCTCGCGGCTCGGATGATTGATTGAGGCGTGCGTGGGTGGTGGTACGTCAGGCAGACATGGCTCAGGGGGCATGACGACGTTGACCGTAGCGATCGCCCAGTTCAACCCGACGGTCGGGGACATGGACGCGAATGTCGGGCGGATGCGCTCGTTGATCGCCGATGCGCGGGCCGCCGGCGCGACGCTGGTCGTGTTTCCGGAGCTGGCCGTGTTCGGCTACCCACCGAAAGACCTGCTGCTTCGGGCGGACGCGGTGAAGAAGAACGCCGACGCGCTCGCCGCGGTCGCCCGGGCGGCGGACGGGATCACGGTGGTGACCGGGTATGTTGGTGCCGGGGACGGTGGGACGGGGAAGGGTGTACTGAACGCGGCGGCGGTTTGCCGGGACGGGCGGGTGGTGGCGTCGTACGCGAAGCGGCTGCTGCCGACGTACGACGTGTTCGACGAATCGCGTCACTTCCGGCCGGGCACGGCGCCGGTGGTGGTGGACGTCGGGCTGGACCGGCCGTATCGCCGGGTCGGGATCACGATCTGCGAGGACCTTTTCAACGATCACCAATTCGACGGGCGCCGGGTGTACGGCGTCGACCCGATCGCGGAGACGGTCGGTCAGGGCGCGGGGCTGATCATCAACCTCTCGGCGTCACCGTTCGCGGCGGGGAAGTATGCGGAGCGGGAGCAGATTTTCGCGGGGCAGGTGCGTGCGCAGGGGGTACCGCTCGTGTTCGTGAATCAGGTCGGCGGGAACGACGATCTGATCTTCGACGGTGCGAGCGTGGTTTTGGATGCGACCGGGCGGGTCGTCGCGCGGGCGCGCGCGTTCGCGGAGGACCTGCTCCTGGTCGATCTGGCGCAGACGGACCTCGCGCGCGTGGCGCCGTACCCCGATCGGATCGAGAGCATCCGGCGGGCGCTGGTGCTCGGGACGCGGGACTACCTGGAAAAATGCGGATTCGACGCGGTGATCGTGGGTCTCTCGGGCGGTATCGATTCTGCGGTGACGGGGGCGATCGCGGTGGAGGCGATCGGTGCGGATCGGGTGCACGGCATGGCGATGCCGTCGCGTTTCAGCAGCAGCCATAGCATCGAAGACGCGGAGCAGCTTGCGGCGAACCTGGGCATCCCGCTGCACGTGGTACCGATCGAGCCGGTGCATCGGGCGATGGAGGAAGCGGTTGCGCCGTATTTCGCGGGACGGGCGCGGGACGTGGCGGACGAGAACATCCAGGCCCGGATTCGCGGCAACCTGCTCATGGCGATGTCGAACAAACTCGGGTACCTGTTGCTGAGCACGGGGAACAAGAGTGAGATGGCGGTGGGGTATTGCACGCTCTACGGCGACATGTGCGGGGGGCTTGCGGTGTTGAGTGACGTGCCGAAGACGACGGTGTACGCGCTCGCGCGTCACATGAACGCGACGAGCCCGAGACCGCCGATCCCCGTGCGATCGATCGAGAAACCGCCGTCGGCGGAACTTCGCGAGGACCAGACCGACCAGGACGCGCTGCCGCCGTATGCGCTGCTCGACGCGGTGCTGGAGCAGTACATCGAGCACGATCGATCCAGTGACGAGATCGTGGCACTGGGATTTGACCGGGCCGAGGTCGACCGCATCGTGGCGATGGTGGATCGGTGTGAATACAAGCGCAAGCAGGCGCCGGTCGGGCTCAAGGTCACGAGCCGTGCGTTCGGCACGGGTCGCCGGATGCCGATCGCGGCGCGCTATCGCTGATCACGGGGCGCCGCCGGTTCGGCGGTGGGTTGGCGGGGTGGCGGTTGAGCGGTCCGCCGAAGGACAGTCATGGGTGCGCGCGACGGCGTGTCGCGCCGTGTGCGGGTCCGGCGCATGGCTCGAACCGACTGCGGGGTTGCGCGCGCCGGCGGGGTGATCGGCGATGGGTCGCGGCGCGAGCGGGGGGTTGTACGCGTGCGACTTCGGAAACACCAAGCTCGGGCGGATGCATCGAGACGGAACCGGGCGGCGTTGTGTCGTCCCTCCGGGCTCGTGCGATGTTTCCTTGTGGAGGCGCGGCCCGCCCGGGTGTCCGGCCGGTGGTCGTGTGGGGTTGCGGCGCCGGCTTGACGGGGGGCGTGGGTGCGCTAGACTCCGTTGCGCAAGCCCGGGTGGCGGAATTGGCAGACGCGCAAGCTTGAGGTGCTTGTGTCCGTAAGGACGTGCTGGTTCGACTCCAGTCTCGGGCAGTTTGGGTGTGCGGCGCCGGGCTCGGGGGCGTTGCGCGATTGCTCGCGCTGCTGAGTGCGCGTGGGGTGTCGGTTCGTGGATCTTGTCGAGCGCCGGTCGCAAGGGCCGCGCTCGGGGGTCATGTGCGCGCGGGGGCGATCATCGGGTCCCCGATATCCAAGAGGACATGAGCAACCCGCCGGCGCCGTACGGGATGGTCCGCACGGCGGGCGCTATGTATTTGCACCGGTTGGAGAACGGCGGCACACGGAGCGGCGGTCCCACGGGACGTTGCGCGGCGCAGCGGCGCGCTATGGGAAGCAGAGGTTGCCGAGCGACATCGGGTCGTAGGCGTTGCGTGTTGCGCCGGACCAGGTGCTGAACTCGTGGTTGTCGGCGTCGAACCTCGTGATGTTGAAGCCCCAGGTGGTGTGTGTGGCCGCGCCGGGGCCGAAGGCATCGATCGGGATGCGCACCTCGGTGACCCAGCCGCGTGGGTGGCGCGCGGTGGCGACGCGGATGTCCGGGGCCCACACCGACCTGGTGCCGCAAGGCGGATCGAACGCGATACCCCGCTCGGTGAGGTTGACGCCGGTTGGCTTGACGACGACGTGGAACAAATCAGACGGCGACCGCGTGCGTGCGTTGAGCGGATCGAAGAGCAACTCGATGAGCTCGTCGCCGACGGGAATGAGATCTTGATAGCGTACGGCGTTGCGGTTGGACGTGGCGGTTCCGGCGTTGGTCGCGGCGGCGCAGGCTACGCCGATGTAGAGGTATCGGTCGTCGCGCAACACGAGGACGTCGGTGCCGCGGCGCGGGCGGGTCCGCTGCTCGGTGGTCCGATCGGCCGGTTCCCCGGTGATGAGGACGAAATCGGACGCGCGGTTCATGCCGCCGGGGGGCCAGTCGGTGAGGTCGCCGTCGATGTCCAAGTCGTGCTCGGCCCAACCCGCGACCACGTAGGCGGCGCGGGCCCGGAAGCGGTGTGCTGCGCCGCCGTCGTCGTTGATGAACTCGATCGGCAGCGGCATGACGCCGTAGCGCCCGGTGAGCAGCCTGTTGGTGTCGGTGGCGAGGGTGATGCGCCGTGATGCACCGGGTGGGATCGGCGGGACGGTGTGTGCGTCGGGCGGGACGGCCCAGGCGGTGTTCGATGGGCGCGGTGTGTCGCCGGGGGTGGGCGTGGTGATCGATGCGGGGTTGGGTGGGTCGAGCGATACGCCGGTCGGTGCGCGGGGCGTCGGCGGTGTGCCGGTGTCGGCGGCGCGTGGGCCTGGGCGGAGCCGGATGGTGCCGTGGAGCGGGGCGCGGGTTCCGTTGACGAGGTTGAGGACGCATTCGAGCTCGGCCCGGGGACGGGACCGCGTTCCGGTGAAGCGGACGCGCACACCGTCGACGGCGATGTCGAGGCGGCGCGTGGCGAGCATGAGGCGGCGCCAGTTGGCGTCTCGTTCGAACGCGGCCATATCGCCGCCGCGCGACGTGGCCGGGCGGACCTTTCCGGTGAGCGCGTCGGCCATGATGACGCGGGCCGTATCGAATTGGCGTGGGTCTGCGGTCCAGCCGTTTTGGCGCCCGTCGGCGAAGTGCGTGCGGTAGGCGTCGGTGCCGGCGTAGGGGGCGAGCGCTTGCGCGACGGCGGCGGTAACGTATTCGAGGCCGCGGTCGTCGAGGAGGGTTGCGTAGGCCGCGTCGAGCGCGCTGCGGCGCAGGCGCTTGAGGCGGACCGACGGTACGGGCTCGTCGAGGCCGAACGCGGTTCCGGGGTAGAGCAGCGTGGCGGGGTCGGTCGCGATACAGTCGGCGGGTGCGGGATTCGTCGCTGCGTCGGGCCAGTCGTTGGCCGGACCGAGGTATACGAGTTCCGCGCCGAGGCGTCGGGCTTGCCAAGTGAGGACGCGGGTGTCTGTGGGTCCGCCGTGGATGGAGGCGGTGCCGCTGAACGGTGGTCGATCGACGGCGAGCCACGTGCGGCGACCGCCCCGGCGCTCGGTCGCCATGACGTCGTGATCGTAGAACTGGGCGGGCGGCATCCAGATGTCGACGTCGTGGGGCGCGTGGCGGTCGGCCGGGTAGTCGACCCAGCCGTAGGGCGCCATGTCCTGCGGGCATCGGCGCGAGAGGAGGGGGACGTCGGGGGCGACGTTTCGGACGATGCGAACGGCGGTGCGTTCGCCGGGGTCGAGTGGTCCGATCGGCAGGCTCATGGTTCGTTGCATGCCACGTGGTGGCACTTCCGCAAAGCTGCGCGACCGCCAACCGCGGCGCGCGAAGTGGTCGGCGCAGTTTTCAACATATCCCCGCGCGAGCCGCAGCGTCGCGGATGAGGGCTCGGGATCGTGCCGCGGGTCTCGGGGGAAGATCCGGCCGAGCGGCATCGGCCAGGCCGGGAGCGGGACGCGATCGACGAAGAGCCGGCCGGTCATGCAGGGTCCGACGATGTCATCGAACGCGGACCAGTCGAGCGCGACGGTGCCGGTCCGGTCGACGCGCGTGATGGGCGCGAGTTGCGGGAGGACGGGCGCGAGGCCGTGTGCGTGGAGCATGCGCAGGGTAGCGCTGAGCAGGCCATCGAGGCGTCCTCGGAGGGGATCGTCTCTCCAGTCGTCGGTCCGCCAAGCACGAACGCGTCCGTCCGGGCGGATGTGGTGTTGGAAGAGCTTGCGGTGGTCCAGGTCGACGAGGATGGTCGTGCCGGGGTCGTCCGGGAGGATGAACGGCCTGACCGTGAGCTCGACGCGGATCGTCGCGACGCGGTGTCCGTCGGCGGTGACGTTGATGTCGGCGGCGTAGACGCCCTCGAACGTGCCCTTGGGGATGCGCACGTCGGCCCAGAAGTGGTAGGTGGTTCCGGGTGAGAGGGTGGCGGGCAGACCGCCTCGGGGTGCATGGATCGGCACGAGCACGTCGAGCGGGTTCGGGTCACGACGGTCTGGTGGCACGGATCGGATGTGCCACCCCGGTAACGGGCCGGCGGGGACGGGGTGCATGCGGAAGAGCCGGACCGCGTCGGGCTCGATGCGTCCCGTGGTGGAGAGGAACGCATCGACGCGGAGGGCGGGGTCGTGGATCGCAGCGGATAGGGGCTTAAGGGCGAAGCGAAACGCAAGGGTCTCATTGATGGCGCCGGCGAGCCGGATGCGCGCGATGGGCGTGCCGTCATCGGCGAGGACCGCGCTCGGTGATCGCGCGGCGGGACTAGGATAGCGGGACGTCCAGATGCGGACGGTCGGTCCGGCGCGTGACGCACAGCCGGTCGCGACGATCGCGGCCGCTACGGCTCCGGCGAACGGCGTGGCCCATCGCGGTCGACGCGGTGCGCGGTGCGAGGTCGTGCGTCGGCCGATGCGCGGCGGTGTCGACCGCGTTGTCATGCGGTCGATGCGGCCTCGCGCGTGTGCGTTGTTGTTCGACGTCGCCGAGCGCCCGGCGCTGCGGGGGGCGACGGGGCTGTAAGGGGTCGATCGGGGCCGGTCCGCGTGGCCGCACCGGTTGGAAACCGGTGCCACACAGCAGAGGTGGTCGCGATCGCGGGTTCTAGGATTTGGGGTGATCCTGGGCACCGGTTTTGGGGTGATCCTGCGTGCCGGTCTTCGGGTCGTCCTGCGTGTCGGTCTTGGGGTCGTCCTGGGGGCCGGTCTTGGGTT
>JBHHVO010000122.1:0-8636 GCA_046754365.1 Phycisphaerae bacterium
GACGCGGTCGATCGTCGGCGGCGCGATCGCGGGATGGGGCGAGCCGGCGCCCGGGTCGCCGCTGTACCGGATCGCCGTCGCGGTCGCGGCGCACATCGGGTTCGACGCGGCGACGCCGTGGTGCGACGTGTCCGAGCATGATCGACTCGTGTTCCTGCAGGGTTGCGGGGACGACTGGATCGCCGTGCCGCCGGCGGGCGGCGCAGAGCGGGCGGCACGCAAGCGGGGCCGCGCCGCGCGGGGCGCCGCGAGCGGGTCGTGCGATGACCTGGCGGGTGTGCGGTTCCGGTGGCGGGGGTTCTTTCCGGCGATCGACCGCGCGACGCGGACGAGTTGGCAGTACCGCAAGCGCCTCGAGGATCTCGTGACGGACGTGCCGTGTGCGGGCTGCCTCGGGAGCCGTCTGCGGGTGGAGTCCCGCGCGGTGCGGGTCGGCGATGCGACGATGCCGGAGATTTGTGCGAAACCGCTGGGGGACGCGATGAGGTGGTTCGACGGGCTCAAGCTGTCGCGTCGCGACCGGTCGATCGCCGGTGAGCTGTTGCACGAGATCAAATCGCGGCTCAGGTTCCTCGTCGACGTCGGGCTCGATTACGTCACGTTGCACCGTACGGCGTCGACGCTCTCGGGCGGGGAGTCACAGCGGATCCAGCTCGCGTCGCAGATCGGGACCGGCCTGACGGGTGTGCTGTATGTCCTGGATGAACCGACGATCGGGCTGCACCCGCGCGACAACGCGCGGCTCATCGCGGCGCTGGGCCGGCTCCGCGACCTGGGGAACACGCTCATCGTCGTGGAGCATGACCGTGACGTGATCGACGCGGCCGACCATGTGCTGGATATGGGCCCCGGTGCGGGGCGGTTCGGCGGGCGCGTGACCGCGTCGGGGACGCCGCAGGGCATCCGGTCGCGCCGGGCATCGCTGACGGGCCGGTACCTGTCGCATCGGGAGTCCGTGGCCGTGCCGTCGAACCGGCGCGCGGTGTCGGCGGAACGGGCGGCGTCGGGCCATGGGGGGCGCGGATCCCGGCAGAGGTTGGCTCGCCGGTCGCATCGTGTGTTACGCGGTCGCGGGTCGCCCGGTGAAGCCGGCGGCGTGAAGTGGCTTACGGTCCACGGCGCGCGGGAGAATAATCTCAAGGAAGTGGACGTCGCGTTTCCGCTCGGGCGGTTCACGTGCGTCACGGGTGTTTCGGGGAGCGGCAAGAGTTCGCTCGTGTCGTCGATTCTTTACCCCGCGCTCGCGGCGCGGCTTCATCGTGCGCGGCTCGTGCCGGGTGGGCATGATCGGGTTTCCGGCCTGGAGCACGTCGACAAGGTCATCAACGTGGATCAGTCGCCGATCGGCAACAGCCCCGCGAGCAACCCGGCGACGTATACGGGTGTGTTCGACGAGATCCGGACGCTGTTTGCGAAGCTTCCGGAGAGCCGGATGCGCGGCTACTCGGCGAACCGGTTCAGCTTCAACCGCCCCGGCGGGCGGTGCGAGGCGTGTGTCGGGATGGGGCAGCGGTGTATCGAGATGCACTTTCTGCCCGACGTGTGGGTGGACTGCACGCATTGCGGCGGGCAGCGGTATGTCGCAGAGACGCTCGACGTGCGGTACCACGGTCGGAGCATCGCGGACGTGTTGTCGCTGAGCGTTTCGGACGCGCTGGCGCTGTTCGCGCGGGTGCCGAAGCTCTGGCGGATGCTGCGGATGTTGGACGACGTCGGTCTCGGGTATCTCGAACTCGGCCAGTCGGCGCCGACGCTTTCCGGTGGCGAGGCGCAGCGCGTCAAGCTTGCGGCGGAGCTTGGCAGGCCGTCGACCGGCAAGACCGTGTACATCCTCGACGAGCCGACGACGGGGTTGCACTTCGACGACCTCAAGAAGTTGCTGACCGTGCTGCACCGGCTCGTCGATCTCGGCAACACGTGCATCTGCATCGAGCACAACCTGGATGTCATCAAGACGGCGGACTGGGTCATCGACCTGGGGCCCGAGGCCGGCGACGCGGGCGGCGCGGTGGTCGCCGAGGGCACGCCGGAGGCGATCGCCGCGTGCGGTGTCGGCGGGTCGAGCGATGGCGCGTCGCATACCGGTGCCGCGCTCGCGCCGGTGCTGGCGGCGGGTCCGGTGGCCGAGCGCCCGGTGTACGACGCGCAGCACCGGGCGGCGGCGGAGCGGGAGCTGTCGCTGCCGGTGGACGTCGGCGGTGACGTGTCGATGCCGTGGCGTGTGGACGGCAAGGCGTGGCACACGGTGGATCACCGGGATCACAAGGGCGTGCCCGTGGCGTGGGATCCGCAGGTCATCACGTGGCTCGTGGACGTGATCGCGTCGCTGCCCGGTATCGAGCCGGCGGACTGGGACCACCGCAGCCGGATTGAGCTGACCACCCGCGGGCGTGGGCCGTGGTTCTGTCATGTCCTCACGGGCGGGAAGGACCTGATCGACGTGGCGATCCGCGTGCCGGACGGTACGTTCTCGCTGTCGCGGCTGCGGGCGAGGCTCGGCATCAAGACGCTCGACGAACGGACCGAGCTTCCGATCTATGGGACATGGTCTCGGGTGCGGGTGCGGTCGGTGGGCACGGGATGGCAGGAGGTGCGGCTCTACCTTCGCGACGCGGTCGATGTGAAGAAGCGCGCGTTCCGGTCGTTCCTCAAAGAGGCCGCGAGCGCGTATCTGGAGCGGATTCAGGGTATGGCCGCCGACGGGGAGGCGGCGGCGCCGTGGCGCGCGGCGGGCCTCAAGTGGCACGTGGGGCAGCGGTCGATCCGGAACCGGGATTCGGTGGCGTGGGGGCCGGTGGTGCTCACCGCGCTGATCGGGCGCATCCGGAAGATGCAGGCGGATGTGGTGTTGGACTTTCACGCGCGGACGGGTATCGGGCTGGACGTGCCTGGTGAGTCGCAGTCCGCGGGTAAGATCGTGACGAACCTCGCGGACGCGTTGCGTGTGGAGCTTCGCGCGCCGAAGGGCATGTTCACGCCGACGCAGATCGAGCGGCTCGGCATGGATCCGGAGATCAAGCGGCAGGCGCGGTATGACCGCGTGACATTCCGGGTACGGTCTCTGGCGGACAACGATGCGAAGCAGTTTCTCGACGTCTGGCGGCGGTGCCGC
Organism: Phycisphaerae bacterium; assembly: GCA_046754365.1. Lineage (GTDB taxonomy): Bacteria > Planctomycetota > Phycisphaerae > UBA1845 > UBA1845 > JBHHVO01. The sequence goes on from JBHHVO010000122.1 coordinate 3,113, forward strand.
GCGGCCGCGGCGGAAGGGAGGTTGCAATCGGCATGACCGCGCTGGTGCCGAACCGGTTTCTGTTCGACTTCGAGTTTCCGCTCCGGTATCGGCGGCGGCCGCCCGCGGTGGATGGTGGCGTTGCCGGCTGGACGGACGCGGAGCGGCTGCCGCGGCTCGGGGCGCTGGACGGGCAGCCGGAGTTCGCCGACGTGTGGGCGTGCTGGAATGAACGTGGTTTGTATGTCGCGTGTCGGGTGACGCGGAAGCGGCGGGCGCCGGTGTGCGACCCGCGGCGGTATTGGACGAGCGACCATCTGCGGTTGTGTACGGACATGCGCGACGCGCGGACGCTGCGGCGGGCGACGCGGTTCTGTCAGGTGTTCTTCTTCATGCCGCGCGGCGGCGGTGCGCGTGGCGACCGTCCCGCGGCCGGGGCGGCGCGGATCAAGCGGGCGCGCGAGGACGCGCCGGTTGCGTCGTCGCAGCGGCTGGCGGTCGCGTCGTCGGTGACGAAGACGGGGTATACGCTTTCGGGCCATATTCCGGGCGATTGCCTGAGCGGGTTCGACCCCGGCGAGCACGCTCGGATCGGGTTCTACTACATGCTCGAGGACACCGAGCACGGGCAGCAATACCTCACGGTGGGTGACGACCTGTACTGGTTCGTGGATCCGTCGACATGGGCGACGGCGGTGCTGGTGCGCTGAGGTCGCGTGGCGGCGGTTTCGTGACACACGCGGGGGGTCTGTTGGCACGTGGCGGTGGCGGGCTATAATCGGCGGTGGTGGCGGATGTATTCCGGGTGGCGGAGGACGTGTTTGATGAATCTTGATATCGGCGGGTTTCTGACGTCAACGTCGTTTGTGAGCGCGATTGCGGGTGTCATTGGGGCGGTGCTGAGCGCTATCGTTCTCGGTTTCCTCAGGCCGCTGCTGTTCGGCACGCCGTAGCAGGTGACGCGCGTGTGGCGGCCAGCTCGCCCCGGCCGGCGTGATCGTTACGCGCGACGTTGTGCATGAGACCACCGCAGGGTGGGACGCCGCGCCGTCGTAGCGTGGCGCGTGGTCAGGGATGGTGCGCCAGGCACGAAGCGTTCATCGATGCCGTTTGTCAACCCATTCACGTTGGGCGGTCGGTGGTGGCGGGGGAATGTCCACGCACACAGCGACCGCAGCGACGGTGACCCGACCGTCGCGGAGCGGTTTGCCGGCTACCGGGCGGCGGGGTACGACTTTCTCGTGCTAACGGACCACGATGTCACGGGCGCGGTCGATGATTGCAGCACGGATGACTTTCTCGCGATCCCCGGCGCAGAGCTGCACCCGGAAAACCCGTTCGGTGGTGACACATATCATATACTCGCACTGAATATCTTGGAACCGATTCCGGCCCGCGAGATGCACGTATCGGATGTGCTCAAGGCGATCCGCGCGGACGGCGGGCTCGCGGTGATGGCGCATCCGTATTGGAGCGGTCATGTGCTGTCGGACTACGCGTCGCTGCGTGACCTGTATGTCGGGCTTGAGGTGTACAACCACGGCGCGGCGACGCTCAACGGGACATCGTGTGCGGAGTTGATCTGGGACGCACACCTGGACCGGCTGGGGCCCGTGCTGGGGTTCGCGGCCGATGACGCGCATCGGCGGTCGGATGGCGTCGGCGGCGGTTGGATTATGGTCCGCGCGGAGACGCTGGATACGGCGGCGGTGATGGGTGCGGTGCGCGACGGGGCGTTCTATTCGACGCAGGGTCCGACGATCGAATCGCTGGACGTGAGCGTGTCGGACGGTCGGGTGCGGATCGACATCGCGTGCTCGGCGGCGCAGGCGGTCCGGTTCAAGGGGCGGACGCGCACGGGTCGGTGGGTCGCCGCCGGGGACGGCGGGATGTCGGGCGCGGTGTATGAGTGTCGCGGAAACGAGAAGTACGTGCGGGTCGAGGTGATCGACGCGGCGGGTCGGAAGGCGTGGACCAACCCGATCTACCTGGCGGACGTCGGCGGGGCGTGATTCGGGCGGTAGGGTGGTTGTGTGCCGGTGTGATGCCAGGCGACCGGGGTGGCATCCGGACATGGATGACGCCAGCGCGGCCGGAATCGGTCGGGGCACACGTTGATGCTTGGTCGTGTGCGTCTGGCTACCGGGCGCTTCCTTACGGGCGCGGATCGGATCAAGGGCCCGAGAAACGGTTTGCGGCCACGGATTCCCCGGCTGGCGGCGCAACCTGTCGTGCGCCACGGACGTATATCGCGCACGAGTTGGGCGGGCGGCGGGCGTCGTCGCGCCGCGCGGCGGGCGTTTTTTGGGTCGGATCGGGGACCGTGCGCGGGCCGGAATCCCACTAACCCACTTGACCGGGCGATCCGATGTGATATATTAAACTAGTGGTGCGATGGCTCGCGGCGCACGGGGTGCCGGTGCGCATGCCGGTGTCGCGGAGCCCCGGCCGCTCGAGGAGACGCAGATGCATCGCCGAGGCTCTGGAGGTCGCTTCTGAGAGTTACGCTGCCTGACGGCAAAACCCTTCACGTCGAACCTGGGACGGATACCGCCGGCGTCGCCGGCATGATCGGGCCGCGGCTTGCGAGGCAGGCGGTCGCGGGACGGGCCACGTATAACGGCGAGCGTCGCATCATCGACTTGCACCAGCCGCTGCCGGGCGATTGCGCGCTCGAGGTGCTCACGGCGTCGGACGATTCCCCGCATAGTCTTGAAGTGCTTCGTCACAGCGCCGCGCATGTGATGGCGGAGGCGATCTGTACGCTGTTTCCCGAGACGAAGCTCGTGTACGGCCCGCCGGTGGATGACGGGTTCTACTACGACATCGACCTGGAGCGTCCGATTACGCCGGAGGATTTTCCGCGGATCGAGGCGGAGATGGCGCGCATTATCGCCGAGGATCGTGCGTTTCAGCGGTATGAGCTGCCGCGGAGCGAGGCGATGGCCCGGCTCCGCGACGAGGGGAACCGGTACAAGATCGACAACGCCGACCGCGCCGAGGGCGACACGCTGAGTTTCTATGTCACCGGGACGCGGCGCGGGCGGGACTTTGAAGACCTGTGTCGCGGACCGCATGTGCCGTCGACGCGGTTGATCAAGGCGTGCAAGATTCGCCAGGTGAGCCGGTCGCACTACCGCGGCGACGTCAACGACCAGCCGTTGCAGCGCGTGTACGGCACGGCGTTTTACAAGGCGTCGTCGCTCAAGGCGTTTCTTGAGCGGCTTGAGGCCGCCAGGCAGCGCGACCACCGCGTGCTCGGCAAGGCGCTGGGCCTGTTTACGATCGACGATGCGGTCGGCAGCGGCCTGGTGCTTTGGACGCCGCGCGGTTCGGTCGTACGGACCGAGCTGCAGAATTACCTCACGGCCGAGATGATCAAACTCGGCTACGACATCGTCTACACGCCGCACATCGGGCAACTCGGTCTCTACCGCTCGAGCGGGCATTTTCCGTATTACGAGGACTCGCAGTTTCCGGCGATGTTCGAGCGGGCGCGCGGCAAGGCGCTGCACGGGCTGGTGCAACTGGCGCGGCGCGCCGCGTCGGAGCGCGGCCCTGAGCGCGATCGGGTGTGGGCGTCGGTGGTTGCGTTCGCGCGGTGCGTGGAGGCGACGTGGGGGAAGATCGACGGTCTGGACACGGCGGCGCCGTTGGCGGAGGTCGTCAAGGTCCTGCATGCGGCGTTGGCGCAGGAGCCGGGTTATCTGCTCAAGCCGATGAACTGTCCGCACCATATCAAGCTCTATGCGTCGCGTCCGCGGAGCTACCGGGATCTGCCGGTTCGGCTGGCGGAATACGGCGCGGTGTACCGCTACGAGCAGAGCGGCGAGATCAGCGGCATGACGCGGGTGCGCGGGTTTACGCAGGACGACGCGCATCTCTTCTGCACGCAAGAGCAACTCGCGGACGAGCTCGCGGCGACGATCGGGCTCACGCGGCAGGTGCTCGAGGTGTTGGGGCTTTCGGAGTATCGCGTGCGGGTCGGGACACGCGATGCGTCGTCGGACAAGTACGTCGGGTCGGGCGAGAACTGGTCGCGTGCGGAATCGGCGATTCAGGCGGCGGCGGAGGCGAGCGGTGTGACGTACACCGTGGAGGCGGGGGAGGCGGCGTTCTACGGGCCGAAGATCGACTTTATCGTCAAGGATTGCATCGGGCGAAGCTGGCAACTCGGCACGGTGCAGGTAGACTACAACCTGCCGGAGCGGTTCGAACTGACGTATATCGGGTCGGACAACAGACCGCACGTGCCCGTGATGGTGCACCGCGCGCCGTTCGGGAGCCTGGAGCGCTTCGTCGGGATCCTGATCGAGCATTTCGCCGGGGCGTTTCCGCTGTGGCTGTCGCCGGTGCAAGCCGCGGTGGTGACGGTGAGCGAGAAGAGCGACGCGTATGCGCGGGACGTGTGCGCGGCGCTCGTCGGCGCGGGGCTCCGCGCGCGACTCGACGCGACGAGCGAGAAGATCGGACCCAAGAAACACCGGCTGCGCGGGGAGAAGGTGAACTACATCCTCGTGGTCGGCGAGCGCGAGGCGGCATCGCGCACGGTGAACGTGAATGATCGAGACGGCCGCAACGTGGGCAACATGAGCCTCGATGCGTTCGTTGCGGCGTGTCGACAGGAAATCGCGGACAAGGGACGCAGCCGGGTGGCTGCGACGGGATAGTATGGTCTCGTCGGTCGCCGCGCCGGGCGCGCGGTGGCTCGTCCCGGGGCGCCACGGCGCCGCCATCGAACCCCTATTGAAAGGTAGTAGGCCATAGCGAAAGCACTTCGGATCAACGATCGAATCCGCGTGACGCCGGTACGCGTGATCGGCGAGGACCAAACGCAGCTCGGTGTTATCCCCACACACGAGGCGATGGCGATGGCGCGGTCGTCGGGGCTTGACCTGGTGGAGGTGTCCCCGATGGAGAAGCCACCGGTGTGCCGGATCATGGATTTCGGCAAGCACAAGTATCTCCAGAAGAAGAAGCTCAAGACGGCTTCGGGTGCGCACCACGTCTTGCTCAAGGAGATACGTCTTCGACCCAAGACGGACGTGCACGACCGCGAAGTCAAGATGAAGCGCGCGAAGGGGTTCCTGGATCATGGCGACAAGGTCCAGTTCACGATGCTGTTCCGCGGGCGCGAGCGATTCCTCCGCGACGGTGCCCGGGCGATGTTCGATGCAATCCTCGAGGAGCTCGGGGACACGATTCGCGTCGAGCGGCATCCGGCGATGGAGGGGCGGCGCATGACCATGGTCGTGTCGCCGGTGAAGCGCTGAACCGCCGCGGCGTGCGGATGCGGCGGTGAACGCGGGCGTGCGCTCCGGTGGTCCGCCGGGGCGCATGGGGCGTCCGTTGACGTGGGGCGCTGCGGACCGTGCGACCCGGGTGTTGGGGTCCGCCGCGTGGCGCGCGAACGGTCGGCACGGCGTGTACCTGACGATTCGATGCGGCCGATTGCGCGCGGGCCACGCGGGGCGCACATCTGCGTGTGATCAGGTGCTACGTCCGGCACGGGGACCGGACGCTGGGGTGTGCGGTCGGGACGTCC
>JBHHVO010000123.1:0-8611 GCA_046754365.1 Phycisphaerae bacterium
GGAACGCAGGTATGGCTCGGATCAAGACGCTCATTCATATCCACACGGACTTCTCGCCCGACAGCGATCTGTCGTGTGAGGCGCTCGCGGCGTTCGCGGACCGGCACGGCTTCGGGTGTCTGGCGGTTACGGACCACGACGCGATCGACGGTGCGCTGCGGCTTCGGTCGATGACGGACGCGCAGGTGATCATCGGGGAGGAGGTTACGACGCGCGACGGCGACCTGATCGGTCTGTTTCTGACGGAGCGCATCCCTCCGGGGCTTTCGGCTCGCGACACGGCGATCGCGATCAAGCAACAAGGCGGGCTCGTTGTGGTGCCGCATCCGTTCATCCATTTCCTCGGTCGGGGTCTTCGCGGCGTCGTGTGGGAACTCATTGATTTGATCGACGCGGTCGAGGTTCAGAACGCGCAAAACTTACTCGCGGGGGCGGATCGGGCGGCGGCACGATTCGCGAAGGAACTTGGTTTCGCTGCGTTTGTCGGAACGGATGCACACACGGCGTCGAGCATCGCACCGTGTTATCAGATGATGGCGGACGTCACCGACGCGGCCGCGTTTCTGGGATCGCTGCGGACGGCGGACTTCGTGTGTGGCCGGCACCCGCTGTCGTACTTTGCGTCCGCGGCGGGTCGCGTCGTGCGCGCCGTCGTCGGGCTGCGATTGCCGGACGGGTTCGGGCGCAATGCGGTTGTGGACGATCGCGGGGTTCCCGTGCGTATACGGGTGAGCGCATCGCACGCGTAACGCGGCCCGAGGTGGCGACGCGGATCGCCCCACGGCCGGATCCGAGGACGTAGCACCTCCACCTGCTCGTGCTCTGTCACACATGAATCAACCGGCGCCGCGCATCGCGCGTGCGCGCGCGTGGTTGTTCTCGGCGGGAGCGACCCGGCGTCCTGCGCTCCCTTGCGGTCGCGGTTCGGGTGATCCATCGATTCCCGTGCGACGGCGCATGCGTGTCGCGTCACTCTCTATCTTCCGGGATGGGCGGGGCGTCTGCGCGAATGGGGAACGCTGTAGCGAGCGACTTGACCCGCGAGAACCTTGGAAACCGGCTCGGTAGGAGCCTCGCCCTCCGATCCGGCAGGCGGAAGATTAGACGTTGACGCAACATTAGCGGTCGGTTGGCTCGGCGGCTGGCGCGGGCGGGTCGGGCGATGCGGCGGCGGGATCGCGGAGGATCGTGATGAGGTCGGGGGCGTCGATCGATCCGCCGGTGACGAGGCAGACGGTGCGGCCCCGATCCCGCGGCGGTGTCGCGAGGGCGGCGGCGACCGCGAGGGCGCCGGCGCCTTCCACGACAATCCTGTTGCCCAAGGCGAGTCGCGTGATGGCCGCCTTGACGTCGTTGTCTGATACGAGACATACCTTGTCGACGAGGTTGCGCGCGATGGGATACACGTCGTCGGTGATGTAGGGTACGGCGACGCCGTCGCACATGGTGTGGCACGCGACGCTCGCGGGTTCGCCGCGACGCAGGCTTTCATGGAGCGCGGGACAACCCGCCGGCTCCACGGCGATGACGCGCACGGACGGCTTGAGCGCCTTGAGCGCGCTGGCGACACCGCAGATGAGCCCGCCGCCACCGACGGGCACAAAGACGGCGTCGACGTCGGGCAGGTCGGCGACGATCTCCAAACCCATCGTGCCGTGGCCGATCCAGACGTTGCGATCAATCCAGGGGTGAATGAAGGCATACGGCTGGGCTTCCCAGAGACGCTCCTTGAGGAAACGAAAGACCTCCGACATGGGGACGAGGACCGGCTCGCCGCCGTAGCGTCGCACGGCTTCGATCTTGGTGGCGGGCGCGGTATCCGGCATGATGCTGCGCGCCGGGACGCCGAAGTGTCGCCCGGTCCAGGCGAGCGCCTGCGCCGTATTCCCGGCGCTGACCGTGCTGAGTCCGTGCGCGCGGACATCCGGTGTGAGTGACGCGACGGCGTGGAAGACGCCGCGGATCTTGAACGACGTGACGGGCTGATGGATTTCGAGCTTGAGGAGGATGTCGTGCGGGTGGTCGTAGGTATGAAGCGGCACGAGCGGCGTGTGGACGGCGACGTCGCGGAGCCGGTCGGCGGCGGCGTGAATCTCGTGGATGCTCGGTGGTTTCATGGCGTGCCTAGTGGCTCGGCGTACCCTCGCCGGCGCTTCGGGCTCTGAATCGACGGGGACAGCGCGACACACATGCTGCGGGCTACTATACCGTCGAGCACGGTCGAGCGGGAGGTACGACCGCGGTCTCATGCGACGCGGGGTCCGTGAGCGTTCCGGTGTGGTGGGTCATGCGTTGGCAGCACGGAACGGCATGGGACGAGGTAACGTGCCGAGGGGTTTTCGAGCGCCCACGTCCGCCACGGGGGGCGGACGCTACAACACACGCGGCGCCCGGGGCGTGGGTCTTCCGTCGAATGTCTTGCAGGGGCGCCGATGCGCGGCGGCGATAGGCGGCGACGATGAGCCGCGGCGATGGGCGGCGTCAATGCGCGGCGGCGGTAGGCGGCGGCGATGGGCGGGGGCGATGCGCGGCGGCGATGAGCTGCGGTGCGCACGGCGGCGTGTTTGACGTTGGGTTGGGTGCGGCTGAGAATGATCGCGCGGTTCGGTTATGGGCGGAAACTTGGACACGATCATCATCAACCAGGACGACGTGGCGGCGCTGCTGTCGATGGGGGCGTGCATCGACGCGATGGAGGGTGTGCTGCGGGGTCTTGAACTCGGCGAATGCGAGCTGCCGCTGCGGCAAATCATGTGGCTGCCGGGGCGTGTCGGGGCGCTCGGGCTCATGCCGTCGTACTGGTCGGCGGCGGCGACGATCGGGTTGAAGGCGGTGACGTACTTTCCCGGGAACGAGGGCACGTCGCTGGACTCGCATCAGGGCGCGGTGTTGTTGTACGACGCGACGTGCGGGCGGCTGGTGGCGATGGTGGACGCGACGTCGATTACGGCGATCCGTACGGCCGCGGTGTCGGCGGTCGCGACGAAGCTGCTCGCGCGTGACGACGCTGCGACGCTCGCGATCATCGGGTCGGGCGTGCAGGCGTCGATGCACCTGGATGCGATGCTGCTGTGCCGCCGGATTGAACACGTGCGTGTGTGCAGCAAGACACCAGCGCGGGCGTCGGCGTTTGCGGCTGCGCACGGCGGGCGTCCGGGCGTCACGGTCGAGTCGACGGCGTCGGTCGAGGCGGCGGTGCGCGACGCGGACATCATCTGCACGACGACGTCGTCATCGGAGCCGGTGCTTATGGGTGACTGGCTCCGTCCGGGGATGCACATCAACGCGGTGGGGTCGAGTACGGCATCGGCCCGCGAACTCGATGCGCGGGCGGTGGCGCGATGTCGGTTGTTCGTGGATCGGCGGGCGTCGGCGGTCGCGGAGGCGGGTGATGTTGTCCTGGCGAAAGCGGACGGCGCGATCGGTGATGACCACATCCTCGGTGAGATCGGGGAGGTGCTTGAGGGTAAGACGGCGGGACGCACCGCGCGAGACGATATGACGCTGTTCAAGTCCGTCGGGCTGGCGGTGGAGGACCTGGCCGCGGCGGTGTGTGTAGTTGAGGAAGCCCGGCGCGACGGGGCCGGGCTGCGGGTGGCGTTTGGAGGGGCCCGGCGTGCGACGGATTGAACCGGTTTCGTTGGCGGAGATCCGTGCTGCGCGGGAGCGGATACGGGGTGCCGCGATCCGGACGCCGATGGTGCGCCTGAACGTCGAGGACGCGCCGGGCGAGATCCATCTCAAGCTCGAGAATCTGCAGCCGATCGGATCGTTCAAGGTCCGCGGCGCGTCGAACGCGATGGCGCTGGGGGGGGCGGGGGCGCTGGCCGGCGGCGTGTATACGGCGAGTGCCGGCAACATGGCGCAGGGCGTTGCGTATGCGGCTCGGGCGCGGGGTCTGGCGTGCCGGGTGGTCGTGCCGGATAACGCCCCGGCGACGAAGCTGTCGGCCGTACGGCGGCTCGGCGCGGAGACGGTGGAGGTTCCGTACGACACGTGGTGGCGCGTGATCGTCGAGCACGCGTATCCGGGGATGGCTGGTATGTTCATCCATCCCGTGTGTGACCGTGGCGTGATCGCGGGGAACGGGACGATCGGGCTCGAAATCCTCGACGACGTGCCGGACGTCGACACGGTCATCGTCCCTTACGGCGGCGGGGGGTTGAGTTGCGGGATCGCGACGGCGGTCAAGGCGCTGCGGCCGTCGACGAAGGTGCTTGCGTGCGAGGTGGAGACGGCCGCGCCGCTCGCGGCGGCGCTGGCGGCGGGTGCGCCGGAAGCGATCGATCACACGCCGAGCTTCGTGGATGGGATCGGCGGGAAGGGCGTGCTGGACGAGATGTGGCCGCTGGTACGGGGGCTCATTGACGCATCGGTGGTGGTGTCGCTGCGGGAGGTGGCATCGGCGATCAAGCTCTTGATCGAGCGGAACCGTGTCGTGGCCGAGGGGGCCGGCGCGACGCCCGTGGCGGCGGCGCTGTCGGGCGACGCGGGCTCGGGCAAGATCGTGTGTGTTGTATCCGGTGGCAACATCGATGCGTCCAAGCTCGTGCGGATTCTCGACGGGCCGGTGCCGTGACGTGTGCGTGGGCGCGGCGCGAACGGGGCGACCTCGGCGGGTGATGGAGGACGGGCTCGGCGCGTGGTGTGTCGGACGTGAGCGGATGGGTATTCCACGTCGGGACCGTAATGGCGCGGCGGGTCGCGCCTGGTGCGTGAAGACCGGTCCGCTAGGGTTGCGGGACGGTGCGGGGCCGCGTCGTTACGGGCGCGGGACGGATGGGATGTTCACTTGGTGAATCACGACACCAGCGATGTTGTAGGACCGCGGCCGGCGCAATGAACACTTTTTTGGCGCTGGATGACACTTATGCGCGGTATGCGTCGGCGCGGTTCGCGGTGCTGCCGATCCCGTACGACGCGACGACGTCGTACGTTTCGGGGACGCGGTTCGGTCCCGCGGCGATCATCACGGCGTCGCAGCAGGTCGAGTGGTTTGATGAGGAACTTGAAACGCAGTGTCATCGGGTCGGGATTGCGACGGTTGAGGCGGTCGAGCCGAACGCGGCGGGCCCGGCGGCGATGCAGGAAGACGTGTACCGGGCCGCGCGGCGGATCGTGCGGGACGGCAAGTTTCCGCTCGCGTTGGGGGGTGAGCACGGCATCAGCTCGGCGGTGGTTCGCGCGGTCATGCAGAAGCACCGCACGGTCTCGGTGCTGCAGATCGACGCCCACGCGGACCTGCGCGATACGTATCAGGGGTCGCCGTACTCGCATGCATGTGTGATGCGGCGCATCCACGAGCTCGGCGCCAAGATCGTGCCGGTGGGGATCCGGAGCGTTTCGAGGCGTGAACGGGCGTTCGTCAAGCGAGCACGCATCGATGTGGTTTCGGCGCGCGCGTGCGCCGACGGCGACGCGTGGTTGGATCGTGTGCTCGGTGCGCTTGGCGAGGTCGTGTATGTCACGATCGACATCGACGGGTTCGACCCGGCGTACGCACCCGGCACCGGGACGCCGGAGCCTGGCGGTTTGGACTGGTATCAGGTTGTCGGGTTGCTGCGCCGTGTGGCGGAGAAGAAGCGCGTCGTGGGTGCGGACATCGTGGAGGTGTTGCCGCTGCCGGGACAGGTGGTCACGGAGTTTCTCGCCGCGCGGCTCGCGTACAAGCTGATCTGCTATGTGGCCACCGCCGGGGGGACGAGATCGCCAGGGTAGGTGGCGGGCGACGGCGTTTCGTGCGGCGAGGCGACGTCGGCGGCGGTGCGTTTTGTTGCCGGGCGTTGCCGGTCGCGTTGGATTATCGCGCGTCGGGGTTCGGCCTGGCTGCGTCGTGCTCAGGTTGCTCGGTGGTGTCCGTCGGCTGATCGACGCGTTCCGTGGGATCGCCGGCGGTGTCCTTGGGTTGCTCGACGCCGTTGACGAACGTGACCTGTTGCGTGATCTCACCGTCCTGAGACCAGGTCGTCCATGTGCCGTCCTTCCGGCCGTGGAGGAAGTAGCCCGACTGCCGCGGTTGCCCATCGGGGTACCACGCGCGCCAGGGCCCGTGGAGCTCACCGGCGACGTAGCGGGCGAGCTGCTTTTGTTGTCCGTCTGGATACCACACGGTCCACGTTCCGTCCTGGGTTCCGTTGACGTAGAGCTTCTCGTCGTAGGGCTGACCGTTGCTGTAGTAGACGACCTGCGCGCCGTTCTCGACGCCGTCCGCGTACCTGGAAACGGACCATAGCTCGCCGGTGTCTCGCCAGGTCGTGGAGGTGCCGTTGAGCTTGCCGTTGAAGAACGAGACCTCCGCCTGCTTCACGCCGATGTCGTACCAGAACGTCGTGATGCCGTGGGGTATGTAGTCGCCGTTTTCGTCTCGCTTGTCCTTGAGCACTTGGCGCTGGCCCTTGAGCTCGCCCGTGGGGTAATACACCTCGACGATCTCGACGGTGTCCGGGTCGATGCCCATCCGACGCAGCGCGTCGTCCGCGGGTGAGGGCTCGGCCTGGTCGGCGGACGCCGTGGCCGCCGGCGAGGCGCCCGGCGTCGGATCTTCGCCGGTCCCCCCCGGGGACCCGGTGACGGACGGTGTAGCTGAGCCGGCCGACTTACATCCGGTCGCCGCGACGGCGAGTATGGTCGACACGATGATGAAGATGGATCGGATCATAGCGTGTGCCTCCGCAAGACCGCGGCACGGGCCGGTCGGAGGCCTTGCCGCATGTGTTTCCCGGTAGTGTATCGCGATCGGCGGGACGTACAACGCTGTTCGTGGCGCCCGGGCGTGATTGGTGGTTCGGCGCACATCATTCGCCGGGCCGGCTGAACCGAGACGCGACGGTCGGCGCGCGGACACACGAGCGTATGCAGTGCGGCGTATCCGTTTGGTCACGGGCGCGGCTCCGGTCACCGTTGATTCAGGCGTGTCGCGGCACGAGCCGGATGGGGTCCGCGCTGCGGACCATTGCAAGGCGGCATGGTGAACCGGACGGTCCGCCGAGCGGACCCTGCGAGCGTAAAGCCATGGGGCACCCGATTCGCGTCCCCCACGGGTAAAGCGAACGGCCACCCATCCCACGAGAGTACGGGCAACGCAAAACTATTCGACCGTCCAGGTCTCGCCTTCGGCGAAGAGGTCCTCGAGTCGGCCCGGGCCGCGCTCGTCGGTGGCGTGTTTGACCTGGCCGAGCAGGAGGTCTTCGTATGTGGGCCGCTCCACGGCGCGGAAGACGCCCATCGGCTCGGGGAAGTCCGGGTGGTGCATGCGGCTGAGGAGGTACGCGAGCGACGGATCGGCCGCGGTCTCATCGTGGAACATCAGGTCGTCTTCGGTGATGCCGTCGCCGAGGGTGACGACCTCGGGCTTCATGCCGTTGAGGCGGATGCCGCGGTGTCGGTCCTTGCCGAAGACGAGGGGCTTGTTGTGCTCGAGGTAGATGGCGGTGTCGTCCCTCGTGTCCTTGCCGGTGACGTACTCAAACGCGCCGTCGTTGAAGATGTTGCAGTTCTGGTAGATTTCGACGAATGCGGTTCCTTTGTGGCGGCACGCTCGATCCAGGACGTAGCCGAGGTGCTTGACGTTGACATCGACGGTGCGCGCGACGAAGGTCGCCTCGGCCCCGATCGCGACCGATAGGGGGTGGAGCGGGTAGTCGATCGCGCCCATCGGGGATGACTTGGTCTTCTTGCCGAGCGGCGACGTTGGCGAGTACTGCCCCTTGGTGAGCCCGTAGATTCGGTTGTTGAACACGAGGACCTTGATGTCGACGTTGCGGCGGACCGTGTGGAGGAGGTGGTTGCCGCCGATGCTCAGCGCGTCGCCGTCACCGGTGGCGACCCAGACCGAGAGCTCGGGATTCGCGGCCTTGACGCCCGTGGCGATGCCGAGCGCCCGCCCGTGGATGGAGTGGAAGCCATACGCGTTGACGTAGTAGGGGAACCTGCTGGAGCACCCGATGCCGGAGACGAAGCAGAGCTTCTCGTGCGGGATGCCGTGCGTTGCGAGCACCTTTTTGACCTGTGCGAGGATGGAATAATCGCCGCAACCGGGACACCAGCGGACATCCTGATCGCTCGCGTAGTCCTTGGGCTTGAGCTGTACCGTGACACCGTTGCCGCTCATCGATCGTTCCCCTGAAGCATGTCCGTGATGCAGGACTCGATTTCCGTAATGGTAAAGGGCTTGCCTTGGACCTTGTTGAGGCCGACGGCGTCGACGAGGTACGCCGCCCGGAGTCGCTGTAAGAGCTGCCCGAGGTTCATCTCCGCGACGACGACGCGACGGAAGCGCTTGAGGATGGCGCCGAGGTTCGACGGCATCGGCGCCAAGTAGCGGACATGGATGCTGGACACGTCCATGCCCTTGGCGCGGCAGGATTCGACGGCCGACACGATGGCGCCGTACGTGCTGCCCCAGCCGACTACGAGTAGCTCGCCTGATTCGTCGCCGAATACGTCCTGCTGCGGAATGGTTTCGGCGATGCCGTCGACTTTGCGCTGGCGCGTGCGGATCATGTGTTCGTGGTTGTCCGGGTCGTAGCAGACGTTGCCGCTGCCGTCCTGTTTTTCGAGCCCGCCGATGCGGTGCTCCAGGCCCGGCGTGCCCGGCACCGCCCACGGCCGC
>JBHHVO010000124.1:0-8555 GCA_046754365.1 Phycisphaerae bacterium
CGACTTCTGCCCGCTGCACGACCCGGACTGCGACGTCGTCGACCTGTGTTTGCAGAACGGTCTCTACGGTGACGGCGTGTGCGACGACTGCCCGCTGCCCGACCCCGACTGCGACACCGTCGACATCTGCGAGGTCAACGGTTGGTACGGCGACGGCGCGTGCGACGACTTCTGTCCGCTCCCGGATCCGGACTGCGACGTCATCGACTTCTGCCTCGACCTCGGCCTCTACGGCGACGGCGTGTGCGACGCGGACTGCCCGCAGCCCGACCCGGACTGCCTGTAACGCTACGTCGAAACGGGGGCACCCGGTCACGGCGACCGGGTGCCCCCACCCTCTTGCCCTGACCTCATCGATCCGGCGCTGGGCTGCTTCACCCGACCATCACGTGTCGAGGTCTTTCGTGTCGATGTCGAGCAGCGCGTGGTGGTGCGTCTCCGGCGCCGGTTCGCGTAGGATGCGGATCAGGCAAAACACCGTCAGCACCAGAACGAACCCCACGCTCACCGTCATCATCACCACGCCGCCGACCGTGAGGCCGCCGGCGTCACCCCCCGCCTGCGCCGCAAACAACCCCATCGCGTCCATCATGCCGTCTCCCACGTAGCCCCCTGCCGCTCCGCCTCACGAATCGTCGCGCCGATGCGATTCCGACACGCGATGTCGCTCAACACGACGAGCAGGATGAAGAACAACACGACGCCGCCAAACACAAACCGAGCGACGTTCGCCAGCGACGCCGCGTCAGCCGCAGCCGCAGCCGCCCGTTCCGCAATCGGCACGCGTCTCGTCTCGCCCGCCGCCTTGATCTCCACGCGCGCCGACGCAAGCCACGCCGGCAGCGCGCTCGAGTCGATGCGGGCCGCCTCGGGGCCGAGGATGTCCGCGACAGCGGCATCCAATCGCGCCGACGACATACCTGCCTCACGGACATGAGCCTCGACCCATGGCCGGTACACGCCGTGCTCGGCCGCGGCCGCCTGCGTCTCAGGGTTCATCTGATCCAGATACCCCGGAAACTTCTCATAGGACCACATGCCCAGGATCAAAAGCAGAAACGCGGGCGTCACATAGCGAATCACAAACGGCATGCACCGCGGCACGGCAAAGTCCGCGCCCCGGTTCATCTCCTTCACACCCTTGTCGGCGCCGATCACCCATCCGAAAATCAACACCTGACACGTCGCCGCGACGATCATGAGCAGGTTGCACCAGAAGTCCGTGTGATCCAGCGCAACAAGCCCCTTGCTGAAATACATCGTCCCGCCCGCGCCGATCGCCGTGATCACGCCGAGCAGCGCCACGCTCCCCCGGCGACGCAGACCGAACCCGTCCTCGAGAAACGCAATCGCCGGCTGAAGCATGCTCAACGAACTCGTCACCGCCGCAAGAAACAACAGCCCGAACCACAACGCGCCGAAGAAGTCGCCGCCCGGCATGAAGTGCATGATCGCCGGAACCGTCACAAACCCGAGCCCGAACGTCCCCGCCTTGGCGCTCTCCGTGCCCAAGAAGAGAAACGCCGTCGGCACGACGATGAGCCCGCCCAGGATCACCTCGCAAAACTCGTTCGTGCTCGACGCGCTGAGCGACGTCAGCACCACGTCATCGTTGCTCCTCAGGTAGCTCGAATAGCACAGAATCAGCCCGAAACCCACGCTCAGACTGAAGAAGATCTGCCCCGCCGCCGCGAGCCAGACCTGCACATCGCCGAGCTTGTCCCATTGCGGGTTCCACATGAAGCCCAGCCCCGTGCTGATGCCCGGCAGTGTCAGCACACGGCACAAAATGATCACCGCACACATGATGAGCGCGGGCATCGCCCACTTGCAAAACACCTCGATGCCGCGCGTAACCCCCATGTAGATGATCGTGAAGTTCACAAGGAAACAAAACAGCACGATCCAGAACAAACGGCTATTTTGAAACAACGCGCCGTGTGCCCCCATGCCGAACGCCGTAGCGAAATGCGACCCCGTCGCCCCCACCACCGCGTCGACCTCCCCAACGTGATCCACCACCTGACCCGGCGCCGCCGCCGCCGCCTTCGTCACCGCGCCACCGAACATCTCCGCGAACCCGCCTTTCGCGAACTCGACGCAATAGTCCAAACACCACGCCTCAAGCAGCACGTAGTACATGTAGATCACGACCGGAATCAGCAGCGTCATCGCGCCGATCGCCTTCGCCGGAGCACGACGCCACAGCGCGTACATCACACCAGGAGCGCTGTTCTGATGATACCGACCACCCAGCCGACCCATCGTCCACTCGCACCACGCGATCGGAATCCCCAGCACCAGAAAGCTGATGATGTACGGGATCATGAACGCGCCGCCGCCGTTGTTCACCGCCTGACCCGGAAACCGAAGGAAGTTCCCAAGCCCCACCGCCGACCCGGCCACAGCGAGGATCACCCCGAACTTCGAGCCCCACTTCTCCTTCGGCGCAAGATCAAGTTCCGGCGCTTCGCTCATCGCTTAACACCTGCACATCGGCCAACACGCGCCTGACCGCGCGCGAAACATACGGCATCACGGCGCGAACCATCCGGCCAGGACCGACGCGAACCACCGGCCCAACACCGACGCCACGCAGCACTACGAGCAAGACGATGCGTACGACGTATTGGCCGCGCCGACCACGTACGCGCGGGCGATTCTACCGCATCGTCATCACCCCGCAACACCACCCTCGACCCACCATCCCCGTCGCACCACACAGCATCGCCACGCCGCGCAGCGCACCCCCACGGTCAACGCTTGCTTCATCCCGCACGACCCGCTATCTTCCCGCCCATCATGCAAACAACCATCGCCTTGTTAGGCCAGGCCACATTGGGGCAAGCATCCATCGCCGACAAACTCGCCTCGTTCGCCGAGGCGTTCTCCGGCAAGTGGGTCTGGTCCATCTATCTCTTCTTCCTGCTGCTCGGATGCGGACTCATCTTCTCGATCGTCACGAAGTTCATCCAGTGGCGAATCCTCACACACGGCTACGCGTGCATCCGCGGACGCTACGACAACCCCGACGACGTCGGACACATCAACCACTTCCAGGCGCTCTGCGCCGCGCTCTCCGCAACCGTCGGTCTCGGCAACATCGCCGGCGTCGCGGTCGCCGTCGCGCTCGGCGGGCCCGGCGCCGTGTTTTGGATGTGGGTCGTCGGCGTCTTCGGCATGGCCCTCAAGTTCATGGAATGCACCCTCGCCATGATGTACCGAGACCAGCGCGACGTACCCGACCCGAGCGCGCCGGCGCTCATGGAGGCCGACGCGGAAGCGCGGACCCTCGAATACAACGGCGAACCGCCGCCGGCGCCGGGCGCCCTGCCCAGGGCCCGCGGCGAGGTCCGCGGCGGACCCATGTGGTACATCCAAAAGGCCCTCGTCGAGCCGCTCCGAGCGCGCGGCAACCCGTTGTGGCTCGTGTTCAAGGTGCTCGCCGTCGCGTTCGCCGTGTCGACCATGCTCAACTCGTTCGGCGGCGGCAACATGTTCCAGGGGTGGAACGTCTCCGACATGATGCAGAAATACGTCGGCATCAACGCGTTCATCTCCGCCACCGTCGTCTCCGTCCTCGTCGCGATGGTCATCATCGGCGGCATCACGCGCATCGGTCGCGTCGCGTCCGCGCTCGTACCCTTCATGTGCGTCCTCTACGTCCTCGCAGGGCTCTACATCGTCGCCACCAACGCCACCGACATCCCGAAATACCTCGCCATGATCGTCAAGTACGCGTTCACACCCATCGCCGAGACCGGTGCATGCGCAGGCGTCTCCGTCTGGATCGCGTTCCAATGGGGATTGAAACGCGCATGCTTCTCGAACGAGGCCGGAGAAGGATCCGCCGCCATGGCCCACGCCGCAGCCAAAACCGACGAACCCATCCGAGAGGGCGTCGTCGCAGGCATCGGACCCTTCATCGACACCATCATCATCTGCACCATCAGCGCCATGGTCATCCTCATGACCGGCGCCTGGAACAGGCCCGCCGTCGGAACCATCACCTCCATCGACACCGACACCAACATGGCCCTCGTCGCCTGCAACGCCGACATACCGGCCGACATGGAGGCCCTCTACCTCGACAAGCTCCACGCCGACGGACCACTCGCCGTGCACGTCGTGCGCGATCTCCACGACCAGCTCAAGACCGTGTCGGTGCCGATCCACGCCGTCGAGCGCTCCGGCGAGCGGTGGCGCGGCGTCCGCACCGTCACGCTCGATCTCTCCAACATCAGCAAGCCCGAGGAACGCGCCGCCATCGCCGTCGGGCAGCCCGTCCACCTCGACATCGCCGGCGCCGCCCTCACCGCGTTCGCGTTCGACACCAAGGTATCCGGCTTCGGAGGCTACATCGTCGCGATCGGCGTCCTCATGTTCGCGTTCAGCACCATGATTTCCTGGAGCTACTACGGCGAAAAGGGCGCCGAATACCTGCTCGGGCCCCAGGCGATCCTCCCCTACAAGTTCGTCTTCGTCATCTTCGTCTTCCTCGGCATGGTGCTGCCGAAGTTCCAGACCGTCGTCGATTTCTCCGACGCCACCACCGGCCTCATGGTCATGTGCAACCTCCCAGCCGTGCTCATCCTCTCCCCCGTCGTGCTCCGCGCGGCCAGGGATTACTTCCGCCGGCTCGACAAAGGCGACATGATCCCGCGCCGGTAACCAACCCCCGCGCCACCATCGCGTCGCGCCTCGGTCACCCGATACGGCGCGACACGCCGCGCGACCGCGCAAGCGGATCCGAGCCCCGACCGTCAGCGCGTGCCGCGTGCCGGGGTGAACACCCCGCGCGCCCGTGATCGCCCGCGGTCCGCGCCTGCGTGCGCGCCCGGCTCCAACATCCCAATCAGAGCCCAGAGCGCAAGCGACGGGACGCGACGGGACGGGACCGGTCCCCGCAACCAGATCCAACATCCGAATCAAACCCCAGACCGTAAGCGACGGGTCCACGCCCCCTCACCGGCTGTCTCACCCCGCGCTTGCCAGGCTGTTCAAATGCCTCATTCGCGCCATCACGAAGAGCACGTTTCGGCCTCGGACGCTAAGCGTATTCACACCGAAAGCACCCGTAAAACGCCTGTCGGAATACTCCGGCGCGGGTGTTTCAACAGCGTGTTGCGCTCGGCGCTCGGATCACGCTATCCCGCCGAGCCACGCCGTCCGTTTGACCGGTCGCGATCACAACGCTATGCTTCCACGCCGCTGCCAGTAGTGCGCGGTGTGGGCCCGACCGTCGGACGCGGGGCCTGCGACCGGGTTGGAGCGTGGCTCATGGACAAAACGCGTGGATGTTGGTGTTGCCTCGTCACCGCCTTGGCGCTCGGACCGGCGGTGGGTTCGGGATGCCGCGACGACCACGCACCCCTGCGCCACAACAAAGACCTCGGCACAACCGGCGTCATCCTCATGCCCGTGTCCGGACCGTGGACCGATCCCGCCGTCGCACGCGGCAGCCCGACCGACTGGCGCGACACCATAGCACCGCCGGCGCTCACAACGGATGCGGAGACCGCGACCGCGTCCGGAGAGACCCGGCGCGAACTCCGCGCACTCCTCGCCGAATACAACGAGCTCCTCGCCGACTACCCGGCTGACGATGAAGACGCGGACCCCGCCGCCTACTTCGTCGAACGCCAGCAGGACACGGTCACCAGGCTCCTCGAGCTCCGCACCGTCGTCGCCGGCAAGATGCGCGCGCTCACCGACGTCGTCGAGGCGTCCGCCCCGCAAGCCCGGGACACCATGGACCGCCTCGCCGATGCGATGATGCGCCAGGCGGACCTCGGCTTTGACGTCGAAGCCATCGAGCTCACCAGCGACACCGAAGCCGTCGGCAAGCTCGTGTTGCCCGGCGGCGACGCCCTGCCGCCCGGCCTGCCCGTCGAGTTCAAATTCGTACGCGTCGATGACGAGTGGTTCTTCGACATGCCCGCGATCGACATGATGCGCGGCATGATCCCGATGATCGAGGCGAGCCTCGGGTCCTTCGACACACTCATCGAAGGCGTGCGCTCCGGCACGATACCGGCCGACACGCTCGTGCAACAGTTGACCGTCGTCGAGCGGATGGTGTCGGCCGCGGAAGCGGGCGCCGCCGGCACCGGCGATCGGGGCGCGGAGACGACCGACAACCGCGGCGTGGCCGGTGGCGACGCAGACGGCGATGCCCACGGTGACCCCGGCGGCGGTGATGGATGACCGCGCATCCGCGCGACCTGACGCGGTGATGATCCGACAATGCGGCGTGACGCGCTACCCGCGAACAGTCTCGCGGAGGCACATCTCTACCTCATGGTGACGCCCTGCGACGCGTGCGGCGACGGGCCGCTCGTCGGAGGCGACGCCGTATCGCTCGATGCCACCTGCGTGGCACCAACCAACGACCCCAACACCGTGTCAGCCGTCCGCATCACGACGTCCTGCAAGGCCTGCGGCGCATCCGGCTCGCTCACGTGCACCATGCCGCACGGACGCGGCACCGACCCAGCGGGCGGACCCGCCACGATCAACCCCACCGACCACCCGTCGCGAATCATCGACGTCGCGCAGTGGTTAACGCTCTTCCGCACCATCGTCGAAGCCGCACACCGCGAGACCGACAAGGTCCGCGCCAGAGAGCTCGGCATCGAAGCCGCCCGGTGCCTCGACGAGGCACTCAAGTTCTACGACGATCCCGACAGCGAGCTCCCGCCGGACGATGCACTCTTCCACGAACCGTCACGCCGCGCATACCGCACCAGCCCCCAACACTTCGCGCGCAAGCGCCTCCTGGACCTCCGATCCAAGCTCCCGAGCATCGCCGCCATGAACGCGAAACGCCACACACCGACCCCCAAACGACCGTGGTGGAGGTTCCGACGGTGACGCGCCGCCGGCAGCACCGCCGCACGCCGCGAACCGGCCGGCGCGTCAGGCCCATCCATCGCCTCGAGCCAACGCGGATCGCGCGCGCGGTCATATGCGCCGCGGCCCTCATGGCACCACACCCGCCGGACCGAGCGGCCGCGCACGCGGATCGCGTGGCGCCGCCGGTGGACCGCGTGGCGCCGCAGGCGGATCGCGTCGCGCCGCAGGCGGTTCGACTCGGCGCCCGCGACACGACACGACACACCACAGACGCCCACAGCCGCGCACGGCAGGACGCCCCCCGCCGCCCGCGCGATCCCGCGCCGCTGCAATCCATCACCGACCGCCTCGCCGATCTGCTCGATCGAGATGACCTCATCGACACACTGCACTTCGGCTGGATGGGTCGCCCCTACGCCAAGGCGACGCTCGCCGTCATGGAAAAGACCGCCGCCGTGCTGGAGCACGACGCCGAACTCCGCGCCGCCGGCCGGCGCGGCATCACCGACACGCGGCGGCAAGCCATGCTCGCCTGGTGGCATGACGCCTGTGCACGGGTCGGCGCCACCGAACCCTCGACCGACTTTCGGCCGCACCGCATGCGCGTTACCCCCGCGATCCTCGGACCGGCCGGTTTCCGGCGACACGCCGACGACCCCGGCGCCGACATCAACCACAACGGGACGACACCGGGCGAGCACCGCGCCGCCGCATCGATCACACCGGCGCGCAACACACACGCGGCCGACCGCCGCAACCTCACCCCCGGGCAACGCGCCGTCGCCGCCGGCAACCCGAACCTCGCCGCCAGGCAACGCGCCGTCGCCGCCGGCAACCGTAACGTCACCCCCGGGCAACGCGCCCTCAGTGCGGGCGGCCGCGACACCGTGTACCGGCCGATCTATGCGTTTCTCGATGCGGCCACGGTCACGCGTAGGGATGACGTGCTCGGCGACTTCGATCGCCTCGTGTCGATCGGCATGCGCGTCTACGCGCGCTATGCCGACACACCGACGTCGCACGCAAACAACGATCCCAAGCGCCTAGCGCGTCCCGACGACGCTGCGATCCTGCTCGCGCGTGCGGATGCGTTGGGCATCGGCGTCGTGTGGGTCGTTGGACGAGGCACCGGACGGACCCCGCCACATGCGAACGGCAATCCATCGAATCCCGGCGGCGCGGCCGTCCGTCCGATCACGCTCCGCGCGCTGCTCGCTGACACGGCGCCCGCGCCCGCGATCCACGCGCGGACCGCTGTCCGGCCCGACGGGACCGCGGGTTCACACGACAACGCCTCGACAACCTTACCGGTCGATATGTCGGTCGCCCGCCTGGACGAAGCGCCCGACGCCTGGCCGGACGACGGAGCAATCGACGCCGTCGTGGATCCCGTCGGCGGCGAATCCTGGGCCGCGTCCCTCGCGCGACGGGCGCTCGCCCGCGGCATGCGCGGCGGCCGGACCTACGCCGTGATCGGTTGGACGCCGCCGCTTCGCAGCGACACCCGTCCCGGCGTAGCCACGCCCGCGGACCTTTCGCCGGTCGACACGGCCATGTGGGTCCACGCCGCCGACGGACAGTCCCTCGCGCTCATGCGTGGCTGGCGCGATGTCCGACCCCCGCCGAACCCAGCCCCGGCGAACCCAGCCCCGCCGAACCGAGCGCGGCTGAACCGCACGGCGCCGAACCGCACGGCGCCG
>JBHHVO010000125.1:0-8552 GCA_046754365.1 Phycisphaerae bacterium
GTAGTGGGCCGCGGCGGAAATCACCGCGGCGCGGACCCTATGATCCGACGGCGTCTTCGTCTTCGCATCGCTCAGGCGATCGAGGGCCATGAGTTTCATGAGCACGTCCTTCGCCCGTGTGGAACCGAGTCGGCCCAGGGCCTCGGCGGCCTCGCGGCGGACGGACCAGTGTTGCGTGTTCTGCGCGACGGCGTCGTGCAACGCGTTGACGACTTCCGGTCGATCGTCGTGTGCGAGGTGTCGGGCGGCCACGCAGCGGGTGACGTTGGTCGGTCCGTCGGTGAGCTGCACGAGCCACATCGCGCGGGGCTTGTCGACGTCGAGCCTCATGAGCAGGCCGGCGTCCGGATCCACGCAGAACATGTCCGGCTTGGTTGTGAAGCTGCGGACGTAGACCTCCTTGCGTTCCGCCAGGTTCACCGTGGTACGGACATCGGTACCGTCGACGCGGAAGTAGAGGTCAAGCGGCATGTTGAATGCCGGCGTGTCACGGTCGATGTGTTGCGTTTGGGTAATGGTAACGGTCGCGTCGTGACGGGCCGCGTCCCACGCGTAGTCGACGTCGACATGCGGCACACCGGGCCGAACCACCCATTGCTCGAAGAACTGCGTTAAGCTCTTGCCGCTGACGGTCTCGAACACGCGGCGCAGATCGCTGGTCTCGACCTGTGTGTATTGGAAGTTGCGCACGTATCGCTGCATCGCCCGCCAGAACACATCCTCACCGAGCTGATGGCGCAGCATGTGCAGCACGCAGGACCCCTTGCTGTACGGCAGCGAACCCTTGTGCCAGAACACGTCGAACGAATGACGGTAGTCGGGATAGATGATGCCGCCGCGGCTGTCGGTCTGGTCGGCGCCGGCAACGCCGCGAAAACGCGACCAGAACTCGTAGAGATAGTCCGGTCGGCCCTTGCCGTGCTCGAGCCAGACGCTCGCCATGAACGTGGCGAAACCCTCGTTGAGCCAGATGTGGCGCCAACCGCGGCACGTGATGAGGTCGCCGAACCACTGGTGCGCGAGCTCGTGCGCGACGAGCCCCTCAAGGTCTCGATCGACGGCCGCGTCCGGCGTGAGCAGCATCGTATCGGCCATCGTGGTCGCCGACGTGTTCTCCATGCCGCCGAACATGAAGAGCGGGACGTTGACCTGTGCGTACTTCGCGTAGGGATACGGCGCATGCAGGCGCTGAGAGAAGTGCTCGATGATTTCGGGTGTCTTGCCGTAGGTGAGCCTCGCATCGTCGCCGCGACCCCGTGGGACAAAGTACTGCACCGGCCTGTCGCGCCATTTGTCCGTGACGACATCGAACCGCCCGATGACGAGGGAGACGAGGTAGAAGACGTGCGGCTGCGCCTGGACGTAGTGGAACGTCGTGGTTCGATGGATCGGGTCGTCGTCCTTGCCGACGAGCCGGCCGTTGGAAACCACATCAAACGGCGCCGGTACGGTCGCGACGATTTCGGTGGTACACCTGTCCACCGGATAGTCCAGGCATGGAAACCAATACCGCGCGTACTCGGTCTCGCCCTGCGTGTGCACCACGAGCGGACGGTCGGGATAGGCGCTGTCCGGCAGCGCGAAGACCATGCCGTAAAGCGGCTCGACGCAGCGGTAACGTATCTGCACATCGACGTCGGCATCGACAGGGAGCGGCGTGTCGAAGAGCAGTGTCAGGTGCTTGTCGTCGTAGTCGTAGCGCAAGGGTCGATCGTCAAGCGTACGGACGCCGTCGATGAGTAAGTCGATCGCGTCGAGCGTGAGCGACGTAACGTCGGCGTGGCGGGCGCGGAACGTCAACGTCGCGACACCGACAAACGAACGGGTCGTGAGGTCGTCAAACACCAGTTCGAGTTTCAGGTGTTTGAAGTTGACCGGGTTGTCCGGCGGGTAGTTGTTGGGATCCAGGCCGGTGTGCCGGTCGAACGCGCGCGGCGGTACGGCCGGAGCCGAGTGCGGCCATGCCAGCAACGAAAGTCCGACGACCAGCGTCACGCCCGTCGACAGTCTGCGGCCGACCGGGCGGCGCGCGATGTGCGTCACACGCGTTTCATCCATCGTTGACTCCTGATGCTCACGTTTCCAGGCCGGGACGCGCGTGCGCCGCCGGGGCTTCGCTGCGTCGCGCCGCGTCGCCGCGTCACCGCCCGCCCGCCATAACGGCCTCGATGTCCTCGATGGTTCGCGGGATCGCCGCCGTGAGCACGGTGCAGCCGTCCTCGGTGACGAGCACCTCGTCCTCGATGCGTACACCGAGCGCCTCGCCGGCGATGTAGATTCCGGGCTCGACGGTGATGACCGTGCCGGGCACGAGCGGCTTGTCGTAGAGCCCGGCGTCGTGCACGTCGATGCCGACGAAGTGGCTCGTGCCGTGGAAGAAGTAGTCGGTGAAGCCCGACTGCTCGATGACGTCGCGGGCGGCCTGATGGACGTCTTCACGGATGCGCGCGCCGGGCCGTACGGCGTCGATCGCGGCTTGTTGCGCCCTGAGGACGGTGTTGTAGACCTCGCGCTGTCTCGGGGAGAACCGGCCGGACACCGGGAATGTGCGTGTCACATCGCTGGCATAGTGTTGCCATTCCGCGCCGACGTCGCAGAGCACGAGTTCGCCGTCGTGCATGGTCCGTGTGTCGTTGCGGTAGTGCAGCACGGCGCCGTTGGGCCCGCTGCCGACGATCGATGGGAATGCGAGCCGCCTGCTCCCCTTCGACCGGAAGCCGCGTTCGATGACCTGCTTGAGTTCGTACTCGCTCATGCCGCGCTTAACGCCGCGCATGGCCGCGAGCAGCCCGGCGCGGGTGCAATCGATCGCGTTGCGCATAAGGGCGAGCTCGGCGTCGTCGTGAACCTGGCGCATGAGCGGCACGATCTCATGGGCGAGGCGGATGCCCGAGCCCGGGATGCGTGCGGTCGTCTTCTTGCAGACGTCGAGCGCCTTGGGGATCGGGCTGGTGTACCCGACGATTGGGCCAAGGTAGACGAGCTTGCGATCCTTGGATCGCACCGTCAGGGACGAGAGGGAAGACGGAAGCCGGCTCGTGCGCATGACGCGTGCGAACCCGGTGCCGAGCTCCATCGCTCGACCAAGCATCGCGCGCTCACCCGACCACCGATCGGCCTCCGGATTCACGCTCGCGAGGAACAGTGTTTCGGTCCAAAGCGGTTCTTCCGGTGACAGCACGATGGCCGCGCCGGCCTCATCCGCCAGGCCGGTAAAGTAGTAGAAATCGCTGTTCTGCCGGCCTCCGTCATCGATGTGATCGGCGCCGAAGATGACCGCGACGCCACCGCCCATCTCTTCCATGAGTCGTCGCCGCCGCTCACGGTAGACCGATTGATCGAGGTCACCTGTCGGCATGGGAATGCCGCGCGCGGCGTCGCCGGCGGGCATCTTGACGTCGGGCGTCTCCTTCGGGACCGGGATGGCAATGTCCTGGGCAGCGCCCGGCGGAGCGCCGAGCACCACGACGACACCAGACATCATTGCTACGAGCATTCGCATGGTGGGTTTCTCCTCCATCGCACGGGTTTGAAACATCGACGCCGACCCCAGCCCGACCCCTACGCCCCACGGGCTTACGGCTTCGGCGGTCCCAGGGCCTACGCCATCCATGATCCCAGGCCTGCGCCCTCGGTGATCCCGGCCCCCCCCACGTTCATAACGAAAACCGCGCGGCGTCGCAATGCGCGGGGCACCCGGTGGCCGGGCGTGTATCCCGATTCGTGCGGTGCCGCCCACAGGTGCGTGTGTTTCGGCAGGCCGAACGAGACGTGACAACATAAGCCGAGCTGAGTTGATGCCGCGCCTCCTCCTGGCCGGGCAGGCGCGCATCACCACACACGCGCGTGTGTGTGTGTTGGCGGACAGCCTCCGTTCGATCCAGTCGCGGCTAGCTGTACGATCAACGTACGCGGTACGCGCAACACGTCGCTACGGATCGGAAGGCGTTGGGGCGGCCTGCTTGGCGTCCGCGATGATTTCCGCAATTTCGTCGGCTCTCGATGGCGGGCGACCTTCCGGACGCGGTATCGTGGGGATGGCGGCTTCGGGTTCGCCGGCCCGACCCGCCGCGGGCGTCGAGGTCGCTGATGCCCCGCTGCGGGCCGCCGGGCTCGGCGTGATGCCGGATCGAGCCTTGGACACTCTCTTGATTTCGCCGGGGCCGGTGGGCGCAGACGCGCCGCGGTCGGACTCGGCGCCGGCACCACGGAACGGTGACACGGCGGCGTGGCGAGCGTCGGTGTCGGGAGCGGCGTCGCGCCCGACGGGTGTGGCGAAGGTGGCCGTGAGGCGCGACAACGCGTCCGGTGGATGAGTGGCGGCGATTGTGGGACATGCTTGGAGCGTGTTGGCGAGGCGCGTCTGGACGCGCGCCGCTTCCTCGACCCACGCACATAGCGTGTTGGTGGCGCGGTCGGTCTCACCGACAATCTGCGTGATCCTTGCGACGGCCCCGTCGGTGGTCCGCTGGAACGCGATTTGCTGCTCGTTGGCCTGGAGCGTGGTACGGGAAAGGCCGGCGAAGACCTTGCGGACGACGCTGCAGACGGTATCGAGCTGCGCGGCCTGGGCATGTGCGCGCTCGACGACCTTGGCGGGCTCGTCGGTGGCCCTGGCGAGCGTCTCCTCGATGTCGCGGGCGCGTGCGTGAAGCTCGCCGAGGTGTGCGGTCATGGTCTCGGCTTGTGTGCGGAGCTCCTGCAGGAGCCGTTCGGCGGCTTGCACCGCGGTTTCCTGCCGCATGACGTGCGGCATGAGCACCTCGGTCCGCTCGACCACACGCGCGAGCTCGGGCGCGTGTTCGTTCAGGTCGTTGACGACCTGTAGGGCTGACGTCTCGGCGCTTGTCAGATCGGCAAGGGTACGCTCGCTATCGGTCCGCGCGCTGCTGAGTCGCTCGAGGAGTGCTTCGGCATCGTCGCGCACTTCCTGCTGCGTTGCGGCGGCGCTTCGGGCGGCGTCACGCGCGGCCGAGGCCTCCACGACGCGGTCGGCCGCCCCGCACAACGTTTCCACGAGCTCCGCGTTGATGCCGGCGGCGCGTTGGACCGTTTGCTCGAGCGCGGTGCTGATTCGCCTGGCCGTCGCGAGCGTGCGCGCCGCGCCGCCGACCCGCTGCATGAGCCGGCTTGCCTCACCGGTGCATTCGGACAGGCGCCGCGCCTGCTCGTCCGCGTGCCGCGTCTGCAGGGTCAGTTGCGTGCAGTGTCGATCCGCCGGTTCGGTCGCGGCCGCGAGCCGTTCGACGAGCTGTTCCGCCTTCGTATTCGCGAGTGTCAAGGCCTTGGCACGTTGTTCGGTTGTCGAGGTCAAAGACCAGACATCTCGAATGCGCTGCTCGATTTTGTCGTACATCGCGCCGGCTTTTGCGGCCGCCGCCTGAACCTGACCTGCATGCTGATTCACCTCATCCCGACCGCTGTCGAGTCGCTCGAGTGTTGTGGTGGTAACGTCCGCGGCCTGACGCAGGCGCTTGAGCTGCGTCGTGACCTCGGCGACGATCGCCTGCGCTTCCGTGCGACGCGTCGCAACATCGGACAGGAGTTCGTGCATCTGTTTCGTCGCGGCGGCGGCGGTCTGCATGGTCGCCTCGACTTCGGCGCGGCGGGCGGCGACGCGCTCATCGATGCTGCGCATCGTCTCGTTCAGGCCCTGTGCAACGTTGGTGCCGGTCGTGCCGGCGTCGCTCAGTCGCTTCAACGTGCCGGTCGCGGCGGCGTTGTGCGAGCCGAGTGCGGCGGCGGTTTGTCGCGCATCGGCGAGGACGCGCTGTACGGTGTCGCAGAGCGTGCCGGCGCGCTCCGCGCGTTCGCCTAACTGCTCTGCGGTACGTTGTCCCTCGCGCCGCAACGACTCGAGCCGGTCGGCGAGCTCGTCGCATCGCCTGGTCCGCGTGTTGATCTCGGTGGCCCGTTCGGACGCGGCGCCGAGGTCGACGAGAGTCTTCGCCGTATGCTCCTGTAGTATGGTCAGGCGACCCGACGCCTCATGCACGCCCACCAGCAATGCCTCGCCACGCTCCAGGACGGACTTGATGTCCCGAACGGATTGCTCGGCGCCGCACGTGAGCGCTTTGACTTCCGGCTTCAGCCGGTCCGCTGTCTCCTTGGCCGCGGCGACCATTGCGTGCGCCCGTTCGATGTCCGTGTGAAGCGACGCGGCCGATGTCTCAAGCCCGTGCAACTGCTTCGTGCGGCCCTCCAGCTCGGCGTCTACGCGGCGCGTTTGCGACGCTGATACGTCGATGAGCGTCTGGAGCTTCGCCGCGAGCTTATCCGCCGCTGCCTTGCCTTCATGCAGCCGTGCCTTCCGATCCGTGTCGAACGCCTCCAGCGCTTCGCGGGCCTCCGCGCGCGCCGCGCTCACGACATCCTGGGTCCGCCGCTGCTGGGCGTCCGACTCCTCGATGAGTGCGCGAAGACCGCTGCGTTGCGCTTCGACGGCCTCCTTGACCGTATCGGCGTGCTGCCGCTCGGCGGCCCGCATCGCCTCGTCGAGCTCGGCCTTGTACCGCTCGATGCCCTGCTCCGCGAGATCGGTCCGCACGCGCTCGCACCGGGTCAGCGTCTCCTTGAGCGCAGCGTGCCGGGCATTCATCGCGGTCTCGGTCTCGTCCGCGATCGCCGTCGCTTGACGTACCAATGCCTCGAGCCGCGCGTGGACGTTCTGGCTGGATTCCAACCCCGTCATGAGCAGGGCGATCCGTTCCTGGGATTGCTCAGCCCGCTCCGCGAGGCCGTCCGCGAACGCCACGAGCTTGGCCTCGACGTCGCCGGCATGCGTGCACGCGGCGTCCAGCTGATTGAGGCGGCGCTCCACAGCGTCGCCGCTTTCCGCCACTTGCGCGGTACGGCGCTCCAGCGTATCAAGCCTGGACGCCGCGACGTCGGCGAGTTCGTCCGATCGGCGCGCAAGCGTGTCGACCGACCCCGTGGCACGCTCGACCGCGGTCGTCAGCGTCAAGGAGAGTTGCTGCGCACGCGCCGTCAACGACGCCAGGTGCTGCTCGATTGCGGTGTACTGGCCCAGCGATGTCTCCTGCGTAACGGCGGCACGGCCGGCCTCGCGGACCGCCCGTTCCAGCCGTTCGGCCAGGTGCTCCCCACTCCTGAGAAGCGACTCAATCGACCCGGCCAGCACCTCCTGCCGCCGCAACTGCGCCGCGCCATGACTCACGAAACGCTCCATCGACGGGTCCACGGCGCCGGGCCGCGCATCCCCTCGGCGGACGTCATCGTCCGTCGCCGGGGCCAGCGCACCGACAACGCGCGTGGGCAACGGACCGGCGGAGCGCGCGTCCGACGCCCCTGGCGCGGGCGCGGCGCGCGCTGTGTCCGGCGCGCGCGCCGGCGCCGATTCCAAGGATGCGCGGTTCGGCATGGCCCCACCGGAAGCGGCGTCTGACGGATCCGCCTGTGGCCGGACATCCCCCGCTGCGCGCAGTGAATACCGAAGCCCCGGCAACGGCGATGCGCTCCCGGGCTCCGCCGGGCGTGCCGCTGGTTCCGCGTCAGCGCATGAACGCGGGTGCGTCGGCGGGGTTCGCGCCGCGTCATCGATGACGTCGTCGACGATCTCGCCGGTGACGCGCCGCTGATTCGCGCCATACGCCGCCACGAGCGACGCA
The DNA here is from genome assembly GCA_046754365.1 of Phycisphaerae bacterium. Lineage (GTDB taxonomy): Bacteria > Planctomycetota > Phycisphaerae > UBA1845 > UBA1845 > JBHHVO01. The sequence continues at coordinate 7,629 of JBHHVO010000125.1, forward strand.
TCGCAGATGCGGTTGATCATGCGGGGGGTGCCGTTCGACGCCGCGTGGATCGCGTCAAACGCCGACGCATCGAATAGAGACGTATCGGCCGCGCCGGCCCAGGCCAGCCGGTGTTGGATGTACGCGCGGACCTCCGCCGTCGTCAGCGGTACGAGCGATCGCTCTCCGAACACCTGCTGGCGGATGCGGGCGAACTCCGGCCGGCTTAGCACAGTCCGAAACTGCGGCTGGCCGAGCAGGACGATATGCAGCAGTGGCTGGGCGTCGTCGCACAACTCTTGTAGCGCCGCGACGTGCACCATGCCGCGTGCGCCGAGGCTCTCAGCCTGATCGATGATCAGGATCGACCGGTGGGCCGCGTGGGCATGTTCGGTAAGGACCGGTACGAGCTTGGCGATCGTGCGGCGACGCCCCGTCGGTGACGCGAGCTTGACACCGAACGCCCGGGCCGTCTCCCGGATGACGTTGACATCGCCGCCGATGCGGCACGTCACCATGGCGACCCGGTCGGTGGCATGCAAGCGCTCGAGCAACGCGTGCGCGAGCAGGGTCTTGCCCATGCCCGCGTCACCGACCACGAGACCGAGCCCGCGACCGTAATGCGCCTGGTACTCCATGGCCGCCAACGTCTCCTCGAGTTCGGCCGTCGCAAAGAACGACCGTGCATCTGACGTCTCCTCAAACGGGCGGCATCGAAATCCGAAATGCTCGCAGTACATCGCCAATCGCCCCTGTAACCGAAAGAGACCGGGCATCGGACCGGCTTCGCGTCGATCCTCCCACGCTTCGCCCGGCGACCGCGCACGTGCGCAGCGCAGCGGCGTCCATGCGGACAACGTCCAGAATGACGCATCGGCGGAACCCGTGCGATTCTGAAGTTATCGGTCAGAGCGAAGCGACCCGACACGTCCCACGGTGTCCGGC
>JBHHVO010000126.1:0-8552 GCA_046754365.1 Phycisphaerae bacterium
GGCACGCTGATCACCACCGCGCCGCGTCCGGCGCCGACCACCGATTAACCGACTCGTGACACGGCGATGGCACTGGCGTTCCATGCGCGCGCGCCGCGTGTTGCGACGCGTGCACACGACTCGACTGAGCGCCGGGATCCGCCCGGGCGCGGCACGGCGTTGGTGGGTCCCGCGCTACGGGCGGCGCAGGTGCGGGGGGCGGCGCCGCGGCTTGTCGCGCGGATGATCGCGGAGCCGGTCGGTCGGTCTGTGCGGGTCGAGGCGCTCCTGCGTCTCGTGGTCGATCATCTCTTCACGGTGGCGCGAGATCTCCTCGTGCCGGCGTTCGAGCTCGTGGACGCGCTGACGCACCTGCTCGATTTCGATGCTGCGTCGCTCGTGGCGGAGGTCGAACATCGCCGCGATGGTTTCGCGCATGTGGTTGCGGATGCGCTGCCGCAGCGCGGCGTCGTCGGTGTTGCGGTAGCGCCTCGCCAGGCCCCGCGCGCGGAGATCGAGGCGGCGCTCCTCCACCGCCAACCGGCCGACGTCGGGATTGTGTGCGCAGAGATCCATCAACCGAACGATGTCCCATGCGATGCGCTTCATGCGGCGATCATACCGCTCGGGGTGCCGGTTTCTGAGGACCTCGAGGTCTTCCGCCATGTCCGGGAACCGGTCGGCGAGGAACGCGAGCAGGTCGGCCCGCTCTTCCTCGGACATCCTGGCCCACAACGCCGCCGGCGGGCGTGGGCGCCGATCGTCGCGACGCGGACCGATCGCCCCCGGCGGCAAAACCGGGGCCGAGTCGGCGTGCCGCCCGGGTGGCACCGCGTCACGCTCACCGGGGCCGGGCGCATCACGCTCGGGCTGCGGCGCCGCGTCGCGCTCGGGTGGGTGATCCTGCGCGCGGAGTCGATCCGCGCGCACGGGCGCCGCCCACACGGCCCCCAAGATCGTTACGGCCGCGAGCAGCGTCGTGATGCGACCGCGCGAGACGGGATCGCGCGCGTCGGCGGTGCAGCCGGCGTGTCCCGTTAAGGGTCGCGTTGACGCCGACGCCGCGGCGAGTTCGGCCGTGTTCGCGAAGCGGCCGCAGCGCCCGCTGCGCCGTCGTCGCGCGTCGTCGGTCAAACGGCATGTCGTTTTCATGGCGATCACCTCGTCAAGACCATCCCCGTGCGTCACTTCGTCGGGACGTGTCACGGCCGTCGCCCGATCGACCCCGCTCATCGTGGTCACCGCGATCGGGACGATACGCGACCGTCACGTCGTCACGACCAATCGCTTGCACCCGAGTCATCCGATAAGCCGTCGATCGCCTCGCGGACATCGTCGAGCAGGATGTCTTCTCCGACCGCGCCGCCGACGCCGTCGTCGAAGACATCGAGCTCAAGCTCGAGGACCTGTTCGTCCAACATCGCGAGCGGGGACGCGAGGTCGTCGCCGGCCCAGGCGTCGGCATACTGCTCGAACGCGTCGAGCCGTGTGAACGTTGCGTCGGCCACGCCGCGCTGCTGGAGACCTACCACGGCGAGCGCCAACGCGGCGGCGACGCCCGCCACGCCGATGATCCACCGACCCCACCCCGGGACACGCCGCGCGATGACCACGCGCGCCGCGTCGGCCTCGGACGGTACGGTCGCCGTCGGATCCGTTGGCGTGGGCCCGGCGGCACACACCACCATCGCGTAGGGTTCGGCCACGGTGGCATGCCCGGCCCACGGCTCGGCGGCATCACATCCGTGGCCGGCCGCGTTGAGCGCCGACCGGACACGCCGCTTCACGCGGTCGCCGAGCTCGGGCGGGACATGATCCCGAAGCGTGTCGGCGAGCCAGGCCTCTTGGAGCGCGACGCGCACGCGGCGCTTGACCGACGCGACATCGGGCCGGCCGTGGTCCGGCGCGACGGCGCGGAGCCAGCTTTCGCCGGCGGCGATGTCGTGCATGTGTTCGTCGTGCGGGCTCATGGGTTGCCGTCCATCTGCTCGCGCAGCTTGCCCAGGGCGCGATGGGCCCGGGCGAGCGCCGTCCCGAGCGGCGTGCCCATCATCGCCGCGATGTCGGCGAAGCTCATGCCGGCGTAGTGGCGGAGCATGATGACCTCGCGCTCGGCGGCATTGAGCGTCGCGATCGCCTGCTGCAACCGGTCGACATCCTCGGCGAGCTCGAGGGCGTCGCCCGGGGCCCGGTCGGCGGGCGCCGCGCCGCGTGGCCGCGTGAGGACCCGTTCGCGTTCCGCGGGATCGTCACCGGCATCGAGCGACGACGCGGATGGTGCCCGGTTCACACGCCGGACCCGATCGCGGGCGAGGTTGGTCGCGATGCGGAAGATCCACGCGTCAAATCGCCCGTCGTGCTGGTACCGCCCGATCATCCGCACGACCCGGACAAAGACTTCCTGGACGAGATCCTCTGCATCGTCTCGGCAGCCGGTAAGGCGATACAGGAATCCGTACAGCCTCGACGCATACGAATCGACGAGCGCATCGAATGCGTCCGCCTCGCCGCCCTGTGCGCGTCTGATAACGGACACCAGATCGTCCGGGGTCTTCATGTCGGGCCTACATAGCATAACGACGCCGACGCGGCATCATTGCTGTGCCATGGCCGGCGTCGCACGGTATTCGACCTGCGGCGCGGGTCCGGTAACCGCCGTCGTGTGATGCCCGCGTGGCGACACCTGCCAGGTGACCGCTGTCCTGCGACGCCCGTCCCACCGGGCGGGGCGGCGCGGGCGGAGTCGATCAGCGGCCCAAGCGCCATGGCGGGGTGTCACCGATACGAACACGGCACGAGAGAACGCGCTCCCCCGCGCTGGGGGGGGCCGATCGCGTTGCGCATACGCTGCCGGCGCCCCCGATCCGCGGCCCGACGAGTGGGCCGCCGCAGCCGGCACGGACGCGGCGCTCGAAAATGGTCACGCCACGGGGTTTGCCAGCGACGACGCACACGCTATACTGCCCGATCTTTGGTACCGCTTTGGACCGGTTTGGTTTCTTGTGAAGAGGTGTTTGGATGCCGCGTGTTTGCTATTTTACCGGAAAACGGACCCGATCGGGCCGGTCCATCGCCCGCCGAGGCAAGGCCAAGTACCTGGGGGGCGTCGGCAAGAAGACCACCGGGGTGACGAAGCGGAAGTTCAGACCCAACATCCAGAAGGTCCGGGCGGTCGTGGACGGCAAGGTCTGCCGGATTCGGGTGTCGGCGAAGGCGATCCGGATGGGGCTCGTGGTCAAGCCCGCGAAACGGGATTGGACGCCTGATGCCGAGGCCGCCGGGTAACCGCCCCCATCGGCGAATCGCTTTCTCTTGGCGTGTGTTTGAGCGGCCTCGTTCAGCGCCGCGCCCGTGCGGAAGCGGTGGGATGTCGTGTGCGAAAACCACTCCCTCATACGGTCGGGGCGCCGCTCATCACGACCGTGCTCAAACACCGTCCTACTGATCGCGTCGCATCATGTTATTGACCGTGGTGCGTGAGGGTTCTACGCTATAGTGGCGTGGTATCGGTGTGCCCATGCGGCGTCGATGCGGCTCCGCGGGGTCGATGTTGGTATGCAGCATCGATTTCCGTGCGTCATCGGTGCGCGGGCCGCGGCGGGTTCGTGATGCCTCGACGCCCACGATGCAAGCTTCCGTGATGGCTGATGTGCGTTCCCGTGGTGCCGACGGCGTGCGGCGTGGGGGCAAGGCGCATCCACTTGGTCCGCTCGTGTACCGCGCGGCCGCGCGGCATCCGTTGAGCGCGCGCGTGACCGCGCTGCTGGTGTTGGGCGCGGCCGGTTCGGTGTTGGGGGTCGCGGCGTGGCTTCACCCGGATGTCGCCGGGGTGGGGACGCACCGCCAGCTCGGCCTGGCGCCGTGCAGCTTCATCGCGCTGACCGGGTATCCGTGCCCGACATGCGGGATGACGACGGCGTTCGCGCACACGGTTCGCGGGCAGTGGTTTTCGGCGGTGTGGGCGCAGCCGGCGGGTTTTGTGTTGGCGCTCGCGACGGCGGCGACGGCGGTGGCTGCGCTGACGGTGGTCGTGACGGGTCGGGTGTGGGCGGTGAACTGGTACCGCGTTCGTCCCGGGCGTGTCGCGGTGGTGGTGCTCGCGTGTTTTCTCGCGGCGTGGGGGTTTAAGGTGTGGATGACGGTGGGCGGGCGTATGTGACGCCGCGGGGTGCGCGGGTGTTGAGGTCTCGCGGCGATGGGACAGAGATGACATCTACACGATCCGCTGGTGCGAGGGGCGTCGATCCGCGGGCCGCGCGGCGGGGTTTGCCTCCGGCGCGGCGCGGCGGGATGCATATGGGTGAACCCGGTTTGCGTGCGGTGCGGAGCGGACGGACACGGGGTTGGGGATGTGTGTGGATGCGGTGGTTTGCGGTTGTGCCGGCGGTGTTCGCGGCCGCGGGATGCAACCTGCTTACGCCGGTGATCTTCGTGGGCGAGCCGAAACGGAAGGTTACGGCGGAGTTCAATAAGCTTGCCGGTGCGCGGACGGCGGTTCTGGTGTGGACGGAGCCGGCGACGCTGTTCGACTATCCGCACGCGCGGTTCGAGCTGTCGACGTACATCGGCGACAAGCTCGCGCAGGGGCTCGCGGACCGGGGCATGGCGATCGACGTGGTGGACCCGCGCGACGTTGAGGATTTCATCCAGAAGGACATCGACGCGCAGAGCGATCCGCAACGGGTCGGCCGGCGGTTTCGCGCGGACTACGTCGTCTACCTCGAGATGGTGCGGTTTCAGATTCGCGATCCGGAGCAGCCCCAGCTCTTGCGGGGGCGGCTCGCGGCGTCGGTGGCGGTGTACGACATGCGCAGCGCGCCGGGCTCGCCGACGCGGTACGCGTTGACACCCGTCGAGGCGATTCATCCCGAGACCGGACCGGTGCTGCTGACCGCGACGAACTCGCTCTTGATTCGTGAGGCGTGCTACCGGAAGTTCGCCGAGCTCGTCGCGAGGAAGTTCTATGAATACACCGTTGCGATGTGACGTTCGGGCGCCGGGCGAACATCGCCGCCGGTCGGCCCGGGGTGCGTGCGGCCGGGTCGTGCTCGGTGTGCTGCTCGCGGCCGTGCCGATCGGCGCCACCGGTTGCGGCTACAGCGGCGGGCAGTTGCTGTATTTTCTCGGGTTCGGGCGGGCCAAGCAGGTCAAGGCCCGGTTCACATTAACGAATGAGCCGATCTTGATCCTGATCGACGATGTCGGCGGGGTCATTGATCATCCGCCCGCGCGCCGGCAGCTCGCCGACGCGCTTGCGCAGGCGTTGCTCCGCCACAACGCGGCGGCGAGAATCGTCCCGCAGGCGACGGTGGATCGGCTCCGACAGGCCGAGCCCGAGTTCGATCGCATGAGCATCCGCCGGATCGGCGAGATCGCGCATGCGCGGCAGGTGCTGCACGTGAGCGTGCGGGACTATGTCGCCACCGAGCGGTTTGAGGACCTTTCCGCCGCCGCGCAGATGGCCGTGACGGTCAAGGTCATCGACGTCCGGAAGACCGGGGACCGGTCGAAGGTGCGGCTCTGGCCGGCCGGCGCCGCGGGACATCTGGTGACCGCGAGTCTCGATGCCGAGGAGGTCGCCCGAGCGAAAACGAGGGCGTGGGTAAGCAAGGAGCTCACCGACAAACTCGCGCGGCGGGTGGCCAGGCTCTTCTACACACACCGCCTCGACGACTTCGGCCACGACGAATGACACGCGTCTGTCACTTGTTCGACGCGACGACCGGCTGGGAGCAGCGCGTCGGCGTCGGTCACTTGTTGGACCGGCTGCCGGGGGATCGCTACGCGCATCGCCTGGCCGCGCTGCATCCGGTCGCCCGCGCCGCGCTGGCGCCGCTGGACCGGCCGGTCGTGTCGATAACGCAGCCGCGCGGTGTCGGCGTGTTGGCGGTGCCGGTGGCGCGAGGATGGGCGATGCGGGAACGCGCGGACGTCATCCATGGGTGGGGCGCGTCGGCGGCGTGCGCGGCGGCGTCGGGCGACACGCCGATGGTGGTGACCGTGTTTGATCCCGCGTGTGTACGGGAAACGGCGCGGAAACTCCTGGCGATCGCTCGGCCCGACGGGTTTGCGATTGCGTGCAGCTCGGTACATGTCCGCCGCCGCGTCGTGGAGCACGGCATCGCGCCGGACGCGTCCGTGGTGATCCGGCCGGGTGTGGATTTCGGGCTCATCCGCCGGCGCGGGCGTGACGCGATCCGGTCGGCGCTGGGTATCGAGCAGCACGAACGCATGGTCGTGATCCCGGCGACGGCCGGTCGGACTCGTTCGCAGGTGGATGCGTGTCTGGCGTCGGTGTTGCAGGACGTGGTTGATCGTGACTTGCGTGTTGTGATCCCGGGCGCGTCGCCTGGGGCGCGGCGGATGCGTCGACTGGCGGCATCGCTGCCGGTGGTGCGGCCCGCGCTCGCGCCGCCGGACGGGTTGGGGTTCGAGGAGATCGTGACCGCGGCGGATGTGTTGATCGTCGCGGCCACCGGCGACGTCTCGACGACGGCGATCGCGTGGGCAATGGGCGCGCGGGTCGCGGTGATCGCGCCGGCGGTACATGCCGTGGCCGAGATCATCGCGCACAAGCTCAACGGCCTGTTGTTCAAGCCGCGCGACGATGGGCGTCATGTGGTCGCGATCGCGGGGCTGCTGCGTGATCGGGCGACGCAGGCCCGGGTAACGGAGACCGCACACGGGCAGGCGTACGACGTGTTCAGCGTGCGCCGCTTTGCGGATCAGTATGCACGCCTGTACGGCAACGTCGCCGCGGGCCGGCCGGCGGGTGAGGGCATCGCCGACCCGGCGATGATCGGTTGAGCCGGTTCCATTACGCGGCGTCGGTGAACCCGGCGTGACGGCATGATGCGGGGCCGGAGGTGGCGTCACACCGCGTGCGTGATCGCTTGATGCATGTCGGTTCGACCGAACCCGGCGGTGGGCGCGCGATGCGTGTGCGGGGTCCGGATGGGTGCGTTGGTCCCGTGGCGATGGTCGATTGAGCTGCGATGGAGATCGTGTTACCGCTTGTGGCGCTGCTGACGGCGGCGTTGTCGGCCGTGATCGGCATGGGCGGTGGTATTCTGCTGCTCGCGGCGATGTTCGCGTTCCTCCCGCACGCGGAGGCGATCCCGACGCATGCGGCGGTGCAACTCGCGAGCAACGGCACGCGGGTGGCGGCGTTCGTTCGGAACGTCGACTGGTCGACGCTCGGGCGGTTTTGTGTCGGCGTGGTCCCGGGCATGGTGGTCGGCGCGGTGGTGCTCGGGACGCTGGGCATGTCGGCGGAGCGCGAGCCGTATCTCAAGCTGCTCGTGGGCGCGTATGTGCTGACCGCGACGTTCCTACCTTCTCCGCGGTCGATGTCGACGGTCCGCGCGCATTGGTGGGATTTTCCGCTGTTGGGGTTTGTCGTGGGCGCGGCGGCGCTCACGATCGGTGCGATCGGTCCGCTGATCGCGCCGATGTTCGCACGGCGGCGGTTCGTGAAAGAGCGGCTGATCGCGACGAAGGCGACGTGTCAGCTCCTGGCGCACATGATGAAGATCCCGGCGTTTCTCATGATCCGCCCGGACCTGGACGTGAAACGGCTCGGGTTGGTGACCGTGCTCATGATCGCGATGGTGATACCGGGGACGCTGATCGGCAAGCGCGTGTTGAAGCACGTCACGGACCGGCACTTTGTGGTGCTGTATCGTGTGGCATTGACCGTCGCGGGGCTGAAGGTGCTCATCGTCGACGGCGTGTTGAGGCTTGCGGTGGGCGACTGAGCGGGCGTTCGAACCGCTACTTACTCACGGTCGTGGTTCGGAAAACCGTGGTGGGCGCCGGTTCCGGTCCGCACGCTACGCCACGGGGGCGGCTTCCGGGGGCGGTGGTGCGGCGTTGGGGGGGATCGGGTGGAAGCACTCCGGGCATCGGCCCGAGATGTTGCCGGTGAGGTTGTAGCCGCACTTGGTGCAAAGGATGCCGCGCGGATCGAACGGGGCCTTGTGTGCGTACCGCCGCCAGACGACGACGGTGTTGGCCCATCCGTCGCCCCAGCGCCGGCCGCGATACATCGTGAGGATCGCGCCGAGTACGCCGACGAGCGGAATGATGAGTACGAGGTTGCGCTTGAAGCTCTGCGCGAAGCGGATCGGCTCGCGTGTCGTGGCGTCGACCACCTGCAGACCCATGATCCGCTTGCCGGGCGACATACCGGAAAAACCGTCCTTGGTGAAGAAGAGACACGGCAGGAGGATCCAGCTAAACAGAATCTCGGCGACCAAACCCAACACCGGATCCGGAATCTGCGCGCCAGCCAGTGCCAGCAGCAATCCGCCCACGAACGTCAAGGCGTTAAACGCGATGACGTCAATGAGATACGCGAATTGGCGGCGGCCGACGTAGCGGTTGCGGCACTTGACGCAGACGGAGAACCCCATGAGATTCTTCGCCCGGCGCAGCTTGCGGACGTGACGCTCGCAGATCGCGCACGTCAAGGCCGACACCGGTGTAGCAGGGGGCACCGTCGGGGGTGGTGCAGGAGGTGCCACTTCTATGTCACTCATGGTAGAAATCCCTAACAGTCCGTTGTGCGGGTG
>JBHHVO010000127.1:0-8542 GCA_046754365.1 Phycisphaerae bacterium
TCGTCGATCTAGACCCGCAGGCCCACTGTGCGTTGGGCATGGCCGTGCCGGATGCGCAAGTCGACCTGTCGATCCTGGATTGTCTCGTGAGCAGCGTCGACGGCGAGCCGCTGGACCTGAGCCGGATCACGTGGCAGATCGCGCCGAACCTGGACCTGGCGCCGTCGAAGGTGAACCTCGCGACGTTTGAGCCCCGCATGGCCGATCGGCCGAACGCGGATCGGATGCTCGTGGACATCCTCAAGTCGCACGGCGATCGGTATGCGTGGTGCGTGATCGACTGTCCGCCGCACCTCGGGCTGCTCATGCGGAACGCGTTGTGTGCCGCGGATGAGATCATCATTCCAGTGGACACGGGGTACTTCGCGCTGCACGGGCTCACGCAGCAGCTCGAGACGATCGGGCGGATCAAGGAGGAGCTGGATCGGCCGGTTACGGTTCGCGTGCTCGCGAACCAGTACGACGTCCGCACGAAGCTCGCGCGGGAGATCCTGGCGGAGCTTCGTGCCCGGTACAAGGGGCTGCTGTTCGAGACGATCCTGAACTTCAATACGAAACTCAAGGAGGGTACGAGCTTCGGGCAGCCGATCACCGAATTTGCGCCGTCGAGCATGGGGGCGCATGACTTTCAGGCGCTCGCCCGTGAGATCCTCGCGACCGAGCCGGGGTCGGAGCGGGCGCCGGATCATGCAGCGGTGTCGGACGAGGCGGCGGCGCCGGACGCGCCGGAGCAAACACCGACGGCCGACCTGTTGCGGCACGCGGATCGCCTGGCCGCGGACGCGGATCGACTGTTGGCCACGACCACGACGCTCATCGACGGGCGGCCGCGCCGCGGCGGTGAGCGGTCCGCCGACCGCCGCGGCGGTGACGCGGACCCGCCCCGGGAGGCGTCTGAGGCATCCAGCGCGACGGTGACGCCGACGCCCGCCGGCGCGGCACGCACGACACCGAGATCGAAGCGGGCGACGCGGTCGCGGGTGCCGGCTCAGCGGCAGAGGACGGCGCCGCCAACGCCGGGCCCGGCAACCGCGAAGACGTGCCATGCAGATGCCGATCGCCCGGCGGACACGCCGGGTGTCGCGTCGGGCGCCGGCGCAGCGACCGACGCGCCGGCCGGGGTGCGGCACGAGCCGCAGCCCGCGCGACGCGTCGACCGGCCGGTGGATACAACGCGGCCGCCGGATCCGGGTCGACGGCACGACACGCCGTTCGGGTCGCCTCAGGATCCCTCCACGACGTCACGGCTTGATGCACCGGCTGTTGCGCCGCGTGAGGCGTCGGCGGTGGCGCCGGGTGGCGCGCCAGCAGGTTCGCGGGGCGAGGGGCCGGTGGTCCGACGGGGTGACGAAAGCACGGTGGGGTCGCGTGGTGAGGCTCCCGTTGGTTCGCGGCGTGTGGCGCCGGTGGCATCGCCGTCCGAGGTGCAGTCATCAGGACCGGTTGAGCCACGGGTGACAAGCCCCGACGCGCCCGTTGTGGCGGGTCCGGGTGCGCCCGCGGGCAACAGCGGGGCCGCGACCGTGGTGTCGTGGCCGGTGGAGCGGTCGGGCGTTGTGGATCGGTCAGCCGCGGTGGCCGGGGCGGACGCCGCGGGTCCTGTAGAGGGCTCGGGTCGCGCAGACGCCGTGGAAGATTCGCATGCTGAGGCCCGCCGGAATGCGGACGATGGCTCACGGGCCGGGACGCGTCCGGCGGCTGCGGGAGAGCGCGACGCGGTGGGCCGCGGCGTCGCGGAGGGGGGTTTGGACGCTGGTGGGCGCGCGGATGCGACGGAGCGTTTGGGCGCGTCGGGCCGCGTCGGGCCGGGTCAAGGCGAGCGGCCGGACGCTAGTGGGCCGGGCTCGGCGGAGACGATCGATCGCAAACTCGAGGCGATCTACGGCACGCGTCAGGTGGGTGAGGTGACCGTGTTCCGGAGTCACCTACCGTCGGCGATGGAGGTGCAATTGGCGGGCGATTTCAACGACTGGATGCCGCACACGTCGCCGATGCGGCCGCTCGGCGACGGCGACTTCGAGGCGCGACTCGAGTTGCCGGTCGGCCGGTACCGGTATCGGCTGGTCGTCGACGGACGGTGGACGCACGACATCGGGAATCCAGTCGTCGAGTCGAACGATTACGGCGAGCTCAACTCGATCGTAGAAGTCAAGCGGTCGTTCGGCGTGTCCGGACCGGCGTGACGGGCCGTCGGGCGCGGTCGAGCCCGGAGCGGTCGCAGCGAAGCCCGCTGGTCGGGCTGGTGATCCGTTGGACGCGACCGCGCGGCGCCGGCGTCCGTGTCCAACGTATCACCCGGTCGATGACACATCGGCGCAGCGCTACGGGCACGGGTTCGGGGTGCACGCGGTATTGATGCCCTGGAAACTGCCTCCCAGGGCGTCGCATTCGGGCAACGTCACGATCACGCACGTCGGGGGACCGGTGACGCAGCATGCGCCGGGGCACGGGGGGCAGATGTCCGGGCACGGCGGATTCCCTTCCGAGGCCGCGAGGACCGCGATGAGATCGCCGGCCTCATTCAGGCCGTCCTGGTTCGGCGGGCATGGCCAGATGTCGTTGTCGGCCTGTACGCCGCAATCGCCGAGCGGATCCGTATTGGGCGACGGCGGCCCGTCGTCCGGGTTGCCGTTGTTGGCGGCCAAGACGCAGAGCACGTCATTGACCTCCGCGAGCCCGTCGCCGCCGTTGCTTAACGGCCAGATGTCGCCATACAGGATCGATGTGCAGAGCCCGCCGCACACGCCGTCGGTACAGACGTCGAGTTCGGTACAGATGTCGCCGTCGTCGCACGGCGCGGTGTTGAACGTGTGCACGCACGCGTTCGCAACGCATGCGTCGTCCGTGCAGACGTTGGTATCGTCGCAGTGGGCGTCGATGAGGCATTCGACGCAAACGTCCGGACCGACGTCGCAGAACGGTCCGTTCGGGTGGCCGACACAGTCGGCGTCGGCGAGGCATTCGACGCACTGATCGTCGGCTTCGTCGCAGACCGGCAGCGCGGGATCGATGCACGGGGTCGTGCCGCCGACGCACGCGCCGCTTACGCACGCATCCGCGGTGGTGCAGAACAGGCCGTCATCGCACGGAGCGGTGTTGAACGTGTGCGTGCACGCGCCGGCGGTGCACGCGTCGTCCGTGCAGACGTCGGCGTCGTCGCAGTCCGCATCGACCAGGCACCCGACGCAGACATCCGGACCGACGTTGCAGACCGGTCCGCTCGGGTTCCCCACGCAGTCGGCGTCGGTGAGGCACTCGACACACGCGTCGTCGGCTTCGTCGCAGACCGGCAGCGCGGGATCGATGCACGGGGTCGTGCCGCCGACGCACGCGCCGTTCAAGCATGCATCCGGCGCGGTGCAGAAGAACCCGTCGTCGCACGGCGCCGTGTTGAACGTGTGCACGCACGCGCCGGCGTTGCATGCGTCATCGGTGCAGACGTCGGTATCGTCGCAGTCGGCGGCGGTGAGGCATTCGACGCAGACGTCCGGTCCGACGTCGCAGAACGGCTGCAATGGGTCGCCGCAATCGGTGTCCGTGAGGCATTCGACGCACGCATCGTCGGGTTCGTCGCAGACGGGTAGCGCCGGGTCGGTGCACGGGCTGGCGCCGCCGACGCACGCGCCGTTTGCGCACGCATCCGCGGTGGTGCAGAAAAGGCCGTCGTCGCACGGCGCCGTGTTGAACGTGTGTACGCACGCCCCGGCGTTGCATGCGTCATCGGTGCAGACGTCGGTATCGTCGCAGTCGGCGGCGGTGAGGCATTCGACGCAGACGTCCGGTCCGACGTCGCAGAACGGCCCGTTCGGGTGGTTCGCGCAGTCGGCATCGGCGAGGCATTCCACGCATGTGTCGTCGACCTCGTCGCATACCGGTAGCGCGGGGTCGATACACGGATCACCACCGCCGGGCTGACACGTGTTGAGTGCGTCGCACGTCTCGGCGCCGTTGCAGAAGACGCCGTCGTTGCAGTGGGCGTCGATCACACATTCGACGCAGTTGCCGCCGGCGATGTCACAATGCGGCAGTGCGGGGTCGTTGCAGTCAGCGTCGCTTGCGCAGCCGGTCGGGACGCAAACACCCGTGGCGGGATCGCACGCCTCGCCGGGGGGACACGTCACCGGCGTGCCGACGCAAGTACCGCTGATGCATGTGTCGTTGATCGTGCAGAGGTCGGCGTCGTCGCACTGGTCCGAGGCGGTGCACGCGTCGAAGATGATCGTCGCGATCGCGGCCGCGAGATCCGCCTGTGGATCCGTCGACTGCACGGTCACACCTCCGGTGCCGGCGGCCAGGTCCGCGGCGAGCGCGAGCACACACGCGTTGGAACCATTCGCCGTAATCGGTGACACGATGACGTTGTTGGCGCCCGCGATCGCCACGGCGTTGGTGATGGAGTCTCGATCGGCGCCGGGATCTTGACAGGGATTCCCGTCGCACGGGCCTTCGTCGCTGAGCGGCACGATGACGCGGATGGCCCCGACGGACCAGGGGAACCTGTCGGCCACGATGGCGGTCGCGGGTCCCCATGCCTCGTCCTGGTTTTCGGTGGGGTCGACCGGCCAGGGGCACGTGTCCGTGCCGGGAATGTCGGGCCCCAAGAGGTTGAGGACGTTGTCCGTGAGGCAAGGGAAGTTGTTACCCGGGTTGTTCGTGAGCGTAATGCCGAGGAAATCCGGGTTTACGGTAATCCCCTGCGCCTTGAGGTCGGCCACGACGCCGAGGATGCTGGAGCACAGGGCAATGCCTTCGTTGTGCATGGAGCCGGACGTGTCCATAACGAAGACGACGTCGACGGGCGGGCAGAGCTGCTCGACCAGGCATTCCACGCATTGTCCACTCGCCGGGTCGCAAAGCAGTCCCGGGTCGCAGAAGATCGGCGTACCCGGGAGGCACGTGTTGGTGGTAAGGTCACATGTCTCGGCGCCGTTACAGACATCGGCGTCGTCGCATTCCGCATCCGAGTTACAAGCGCCCTGCCCGAGGGCGGGCGCCGCGTGCCAGGCGACCACCACCGTCATGGCGACGAGCGCGGCGTGTAGCGCAACCCAACGATTCCTACGCGCCCAGGGCGCCTTCGACCCGTACACCACAACGTTCATGTCGCTTCGCAGCATCATCCGAATCCACCATTCCCCCCGCCAAGACTCTCCAGCACGAAGGGTGGCAACATGCTGATCGCTGCCGATAGGGAAGACGTGGCGTCGCGAACGCCGGGGGTTGCGCGATCCGGTCGTAGCGACCCCCGCGCACATCCCAAGCGTCACCGCACGAGATCATGCGGATGATGTGACAGCCTTCCCCCCCGATAACCCCTCACTAGCTTGAGGCTAGCCAACGCGTCGCCGAAATGCAAGGGAAAAAACGGGCGGCTCACGGCCCTCGCCCACGCAATCAAAACGTCTTCGCGATGCACCCCGCGAAGGCTGGTGGTCTTGTGTGAACCCGTCCGGGTGTCTCCGTTCCTTACCCTCGGGGTTCTGCAACACGCCGTTGGGCGCATCACCACACCGGTGTCCGACTCCCGATGACGGGCTGGGATTGGGTGAACCGGGTCGCCCCCGCCGGGGAGCGCCGCCGTCTCTGGTGATGGCCACATGTCCGCGCCGTTGCAGTCGTGGCTCGAAACGTGCAGGACCTAATGTGGAACACGGTCGTGGCGCGGCACCGCGGACGTGCTCCGCGGGCGTACGTCCGAGAACCTGCTCGATACGGGGTCTCGGAGCCGGACGGTCGGCATCACCGTTCGGGTGCCGCTATCGCGCCGTGTCGGCGGTGGCTGGGCGCGAGCCGCTTGGTGCATGGTCTAGCGGGGCAGGGACCTCGGTCGGCGGCGGCGGCTGGGCGGTGAAGTTGTTCGTGATCGTGTCGAGCATGGCTCGGAACGCACCGGGTGCAGGGCCGTGGCCGGCGTCCTCGATGACGCGGACGTCGGCGTCGCTGCCGAGACCGGCGAGCGCGTCTTTGAGGAGACGCACGGCGCCGTCGAGGTAGAAGTCGTCTTGGCCGCCGGCGTAGATGTGGAGTTTCCCGGCGAGCTTTGGGCCGAGGGTCGACCAGCCGCGCTCGAGCACGAGGCGAATGTCGTAGCGCTGCCAGGATCGCGCGACGGCGGTATCGACGCGGCCGGTTTTGCGATCGAAGAGCGGGCTCGGCGCGCCGTTATCGGCCCGATGACCGAAGACCGCCTCGAATGAGTGGATCTGCCCGCCGGGTCCCATAACATCCTCCATGTGCACGAAGTCCTCGTACCAGATCGCGACATCGTCGCCGCGGCGCATGAGCGGGCGCCGCGCGCCGGTCTTGTCGCGGTACATGTTGGCGCCGGGTTCGTAGAGGTTAATGCGTTGGAAGTCGCGGAAGTCCACCGGATCCGGCGCCATGGACCAGCAACCGTTGAACGCGTCCGGATACGTAATCTGTAGCCAGAGGCTACTCCATCCACCGGACGAGACGCCGGTGACGTAGCGATGTCGGCCGACCGGGGCGCCGTCGTCGGCGGCGTGGAACCTGGCCTCGATAGCGGGGATAAGTTCGTCGATCAACGCGCGTCCCCAGGGACCGTTGTTCTCGGAGTCGGCGAACACGCTGTGGCCTCGGTAGCAGCTCGCGTTCGGGACCACGATGATGACGCGGTGCGGCGTGGCGCCACCGAGCGGCATCCGCGCGAGCCATTGGACCATGCGGTGTCCGCCGCCGAACCCCGGGATCATGTAAAGAATCGGGTAGCGGTCGCGCGGGTCGTCGGTCCAGCCTTCCGGCAGGAGCACACCGGCACGGAGGCGGATGTCGCGGCCGTGGAACTTGGAGAGCAACTTGCTGGTGAGGACGACCTCTTTGACGCGTTCGGTTTCGCGAAATGGCCTGGGTTTGACGACGCGATCGAGGTTGAGCGAGATGGCGGCGCCGTCGTTCGTAAGTGTGACGGTCTTGGCCTCGCTGTACAGGTCGCCTACGCCGGTGCCGGGCTTGGGGTGGTCCGGGCTGCGGCGCATGACGGCTTGGACGGTGTACGCCCGGCGCGGGAGTTCGGCGAGCGGTGTCGGGTGGAACATGGCGTGGTCATCGACGACGAGGGGTTTGCCGGGCGCCCAAGCGTCCACATCGACGGCGAAGACGGGTGACGGATCGACCCAGCCGGGCCCGAATCGCGGTTCGCGTCGGCCGGGTTCGGCGAACATGACGTAGACCCGGCCGGTGTAGGGGGTCGGCTGCAGGCCCGCATCGTACGTGATGCGGAATGTAAGCGGTCGGGCGGGGTCGGCGACCGCCGGCGTCGTCCGTTGGGCGTGGACCGCCGACGTCGGTACGGCGGCGGTCACGCAGAGCGGTAGGATCGCGAGTCTGCACATCGGGTTGGTCTCCGTGGGGCTCGGTTGTGTCTCCGCGGTTGCGGCGCGCCGTCGGGCGTCGCCGTGTCGGTCCGTGCGGCCGCGCCATCGGTTCGCGTGGCGGCCGCTGGCGCCGGGTCATGGGGGCGTCAATGCGCGCGTGGCGGCAGGCTGCAACCCAGGTCCCGGCCCGTGGTGGGGTCGCGGTGTACGGGCGTCAGCCGACCTCGCGCGTCTGGAACGCCGCGATGCCGAGACTCAACACACCCACCGTGATGAGGATGGCATAGCTCGTAGTATACAGGAGGTAGCGTACGCCGACCGCGGCTTCGGGGCTGTCGCTGATCAATCCGTCAATGATCCAAAACGGGCCGACGTTCGGCGTGGCCCGGTAGGCTACGGCCGCGAGGAGTGAAGTCTCTTCGTAGTGCCCCCAGAGGTTGTCTGCGATCACGCCGAGGCCGAGGATCGCGAGGCAGATGACGAGTGTCATGAGCTGGCCGAAGCGGGTGGCGGCGGCGACGGCGACGGCGGCCATCATCATAAGGATGAGGAGGACAAGATATGCGGCGATGATGACCTGTCCGCCGACGAAGTTGCTGGCGAACGGGATGGCGTTGAACTCCTCGTCGAGCACGGCGGTAAGGAGGACGCCGATGGTGAGCAGCCCGGTGACCAGGGCGATCGCGAGCGTCGGGAACTCCTTGTGATAAAAGTAGTTACAGAACGCCGCCACCACGAGCGCGAGCGCGGCGGCTCCGCCGCCGAAACAAAGCACCGGGGCGTCCCACGGGTCGGCGGAGTTTTGGAGGACGCCATGGCGGATGCAGAGCACGAAGACGAGGAAGCAGATGTAGTACGCGACCGCGAGGGCGCCGAACAAGCCGACGAACTTGCCGATCAGGAACGCCGGCCGACCCACCGGCTTCGAGATGACCGTGAGCACGGTTTTGTTCTCGATCTCGCGCGTCAGGACGCCGGCGGCGGAGAACGCGGCTAAGAACAAACCGCTCAGCAAGAGCGTAGAGAGTTCAAGGTCAAGCAGGAGCTTGTCGTCGTCGTCGAGTGTGAACGCGCTGAGGGCGACGTTGAGGACGAGGAACATAACGGTGGCGATGAGCATCGCGCCGTAGATCGGTTGGCGCATCGTTTCGATGAACGTCACGCGTGCGATGGAGAGCAGCCGTTGGAACATGATTCTCTGCGGCGCG
>JBHHVO010000128.1:0-8443 GCA_046754365.1 Phycisphaerae bacterium
GGGGGTCGTGCATCCCCTCGCTGACCGTTGGGGTTCGGGTCAACGCGTCGCATGACGGGTGGTGGTGCCATGACCAGGGTCGGCAGCGCCGGGGCCGGTCATGCGGATGCGCCGGCGGCAATGAGGTCGCCGTGGCCGGGGCGGCGCACGACCGGTGGCCAGTCGCGCGTCGGGTCGTACCACTGCGTCAGGACGGCGGCCATGCCGGCGGGTGTCGCGACGGCGATAAACGCGTCGCGGACGTCGCGGGCGCATGGGTGGTGCTCGGCGTACTTGATGCCGAACTTTCGCATGAGTCGTGCCCCGCGCTGCGGGCCATGCAGCGCAACGATTTCGTCGAAGTGCCATTGTATGGCGTCTCGTTGCTGCGTGATGGAGGGCGGCGGTGGGAGGTCTCGACCGGTCCACAGCGCGCGGCATTCGTGGAAGATCCAGGGATTACCGATCGCACCGCGCGCGACGGCGACGCCGTCTACCCCGGTTTCGTGGATCATGCGGACGCACGCGTTAGCGGTGAAGAGGTCGCCGCTGCCGATGACGACGCGGTCGCCGACGTGTCGCTTGACCCTGGCCAGAAACGCCCACCGGCTCGGACCGATATAGCGCTGCTTGACAGTCCTGGCGTGCACGGTTACGGCGGCGACGCCGATGTCGAACGCGCCGTCGAGGATGGCGAAGAAGTTGCGCTCGCTCTCGGCGGAGTCGTCCATGCCACGGCGCATCTTGACGGTGACCGGGCGGTCGGTGCCGACCGCGTCGTGAACGCGCTTGATGATGTCCAGCGCGGTGTCGGGCTTCGACAGCAAGAACCCGCCGCGGCAACGTCCGAGCACCTTCTTGACCGGGCAGCCGAAGTTGATGTCGATGACATCGAATCCCGTACGGACGAGGACGCGCGCGGCCGGCGCGAAGTCGTCCGGGTTGCTGCCCATGAGCTGGCCGCCGACGGGGTGGTCGTCCGGTGGGACCGCGAGTTCCGGGCCGAGCCGTCGGCCCCGCTGTAGGACCAGCCGATCGAGCATGACCTCATGCAGCGCGTACGGCGCGCCGTAGCGCCGTGCGACGCGCCGCATCGGGAGATCGCTATAACCCGACAGTGCCGCCTGTATGAACGGTACGTCGAGCTCGATGTCGCGTATCTTGAGCATGGTCGCAAGCCACCCAGTCGGTCGTATGGGCCCATGGTCGAGCGTTCGCGCGCACCGTCACGCGAACAGCGCCGCGGGCGCGTACCGGCCGTCGCCGATGGTATCGTTGAGTGCGTTGAGCAACGCGGCGACGGTCGAATGGCCTATGTCGTCGGCCCACGCGAGCGGTCCGCGTGGGTAGTTCGTACCCTGTTCCATCGCGGTGTCGATGTCACCGGCGGTGGCGACGTCGTCGTCATACGCGTGGCCGGCCTCGTTGATGACGGCCGCAACGATCCGCCCGAATACGAGTTGCTCGGCGGTGGACGCATGGACGGCGCCGCTCCGTGCGGCGAACGCGAAGAGCGCGTCGGCGAGCGCCGGCGGGAGTTCGAAGCTCCGGCGGTCGATCGCGAATGCCGGCGTGCGCGCGTCGCCGTCATATGCATAGAACCCCCGCCTCGCCTTCCGTCCCCAATCGCCCGCTTCGACGAGCCGCCGCTGGATGTCGTGCGGCTCGAAGCGTGCGGCCCGATTCATCTGCTCCCACACGCTGCGGCTGACCGCATAGTTGACATCGAGCCCGACGAGGTCCATGAGCTCGAACGGCCCCATGCGGAACCGGCCGTGGGTCCGCATGACGGCATCGATCTCATCGACGCCCGCAACGCCTTCGCCGAGCAGCCTGAGCGCCTCGAGGTAGAAGCCGCGCGCGACGCGGTTCACGATGAATCCCGGCGTGTCCTTGGCGCGGACGGGTACCTTGCCCCAGGTCGTGGCAGCGGCGACGGCTGCAGCGACGTGATCGGGGCCGCTGCGGCGCCCCGCGATGACTTCGACGAGCGGCATGACCGGGGCCGGGTTGAAGAAGTGCATCCCGACGACGCGCTGCGGCGTCGACACGCCTTCGGCGATGCGCGAGATCGACAGGGACGACGTGTTCGTGGCGAGTGTCGCGCCGGGGGGGACGGCGCGTTCGAGCGCACGGAAGATGTCCTGCTTGACGTCGAGGTTCTCGATCACGGCTTCGACGGCGAGATCGACGTCGGTCAGGTCTGCGATGGCATCGGCCGGTCGAAGGCGGCCCATCGCGTCGGCGCACTGGGCGTCCGTGAGCCGCCCCTTTTTTACCATGCGCTCGAAACGCCGCTCGATGTTCGCTACGGACCTAGCAACGACGCCCGCGTCGACATCGATGAGATGGACGACGGTTCCGTGCCGGGCCGCGAGCTGCGCTATGCCGGTGCCCATGGTACCCGCCCCGATGACCGCGATGCCACGCACGATGACGCTGCTCCTTTTGGTCCACGTGTTCCCGCGGCCATGTCAGCACCGTGCAGGCCGCGCCACCATGGCGGTCCGCAAACGGCTGCGGCGTAGGAACCTGTTGACAAACGTGCTGCGGGCGCTGCACGCCCGTGTTCTCACCGGCAAGATGTCGGCACCACACCGACGGTTTCGACTTTTCAGCACGCGGCAATCGACGGTCGGGCACCCGACGCGTGGTGTGCTGGCCACACGACGCGTGGTACACCGGCCTCACCGCGCACAGCAACCTGGCCCCCGCGTGCCGACCATGTTGGCTACGCCGCGCATTGTACAGCGCACAAAGCCACGCGTCTCGGCGGGCGACCTGTGGCGTCCTGTGCCGGCGTGCGCGTTGGCCCACGCGGCCAGTGCAGCGGCTCACGGGCGTCCGGTGTCGGACGGCGTCGCACACCGGGGCGGCAGCACGGTGGAAAACAAAGTGTTACGTCACACGTCATCTTTCGGGTCGGGTCGCCTATTGCCAGAGTCCTCGGGGACGCACCTCGCACGCCGGATTCGCGTCTC
The DNA here is from genome assembly GCA_046754365.1 of Phycisphaerae bacterium. GTDB lineage: Bacteria > Planctomycetota > Phycisphaerae > UBA1845 > UBA1845 > JBHHVO01. The sequence continues at coordinate 2,961 of JBHHVO010000128.1, forward strand.
CCAGCTCCAGAGCGATGATCCACCCACCGGGCAGATGACACAGATTCAATATGGACCGCACGCGAGACCGCGCGGCGTTCGGGAGGATCGGCGGCGGTGGAGCGACCGGCGGGCACCACGCGATCCGCATCACGCCGGGCGCCAGCTTGACATTCCCGGCGTCGCAAGCCACGATCAGGCGGCGAGCGTCCGTCGGAAGCATCGCTCCGCACCTGATCGGCGGTGTCGGTTAGTCCGGTGGACGGTGTCTGCGTCCGGTTGACCTGTTCGAGGTGACCTGATCGCGGCCATCCAGGGTCCGGCAACACGCGCGGCGCGGCCGCTAAACGATGGTGGGCGCGGGCTTTGTATTCAAGCTGTTACCGGCTCGCGACGGCTGTCTCAGTCAGGCTTGCAGCGCGTGTATCAGTCAATTGACGGCTATTGCGCGTGCAGGTCGTTGGGCTGCGCCAGGCACGGTGTCGGGATCGGTCTCGGGACACGGCGCAGGCTTGGAGCCTTCTGCTCAGGCGTTATGCCGCATCGTTCACGGCGGTTTCGACGGTTTCGACACGCGCGCGCAGGCGCGGCATTCGGAGGCGCGGCATCCAGTGGGTACGCAAGCACCCAACGCGTGTGAGCGGATTCGCGATCGGCTTGCGGGCCATCACATCCTCGTCACCGGCTCGACAGGGTTTCTGGCCAAGGTGTTCGTCGAGAAGCTGCTCCGGGGCGTGGACACGATCGGCGGCATCCATTTGCTGGTGCGTCGTCGCCCGGGCGGTCCGGCGCCGCAGCAACGCGTGGTGCGCGACGTTCTGGGATCCAACGCGTTCAACCGCTTGCGGGCTATGCGCGGAGACGCCTTTGACGAGCTCTGCGACGCCAAGGTGCACGTAGTCGGCGGCGATCTCACCAAGCCGCGCCTCGGGCTCTCGGCCAGCGCGTATGACCGGCTCCAGTCGCGGATCACGTTGGTGGTCAACAGCGCCGCGACCGTCACGTTCGATGAGCGTGTCGACCTGGCGATCGAGCTGAACACGCTCGGGCCGGTCCGCCTGCTCGAGTTCGCGCAGGATTGCGGTGACATTCCGCTCATGCACGTGTCCACGTGCTACGTCTGTGGTGCGCGCGACGGCGAGGTCGCGGAGGATTTCAGCGCCCCGCCTCATGCGGTGGACCGTTTGCCGCGCCGGGCCGACGGCGCCTACGACCTCGACCGTGTGATCGAGGAAATGCAGGCCGAGGCCGCCGAAATCCGCCACCGGTTCTCTGTCGACGCCGAGCAGTGTCGGCGTCGCCTGATTGACACGGGCATGCAACGTGCCCGGGCGTCCGGGTGGAACGATACGTACACGTTCACGAAGTGGATCGGCGAACAACTCCTCGTTCGCCGTCACGGTGCCGTGCCGCTCGTGATGTTTCGTCCGGCGATCATCGAGGGAAGCTTCGAAGAACCTGCCCCCGGGTGGATCGACGGGCTGCGCATGGCGGACCCGATCATCGTCGCCTACGGTCGCGGCAAGCTCACCGCGTTTCCCGCACGGCGCGACATCGCGATCGACCTGATCCCCGTGGATTTCGTGGCCAACGCGATGATCGCCGTCCTGCCGGTCGGTGGGGCGCGGCGGTCCGACGCGATCGTGTACCAGTGCGGGTCGAGCCACCGGAATCCGCTCGCCCTGCGCGACCTGGTGCATGCGGTGGAGGAGGCGTTTCGCCTCCGGCCGATGACGGGCGACAACGGCGGCGCGATCCGGCCCGGCCGGATGTACTTCGCGGAGCGCGAAGCCTTCATCAGAAAGTGGCAGGCGCGGCTGCGGCGCGTGACGTTGATGAAGTCCGTCCTCTCCCGCGTGAACGCGAACGGCAAACGCGTACGCAAACTCGCCGGGGCCGCGCGCCAAATCGCGCAACTCCTTTATTTTGCGAAGATCTACGCACCCTATACGCACATGGACCTCCGGTTCCGCGACGACGCGTTGCGCTCCGTCGCCCGCCGGTTGCACCCCGACGATCGGGGCGCGTTCAACTTCGATGTGTCCCGCATCGACTGGCGCGACTATCTCGTCAACCGCCATGTGCCCGGGCTGCGGTCGTTCGTGCTCGGAACCGGGGGGGAGCCGTCACCCAGAATCCGCAGCGCCGAGGCGGCCGAGCCGGTCCGCGCCGGCGGCGAGTCCTTCGACGCGCAAACGCTCTACGAGGTCTTCGCGCGGTCGGCGGTCCGCTTCCCAGACAGGCCGGCGCTTCAGATCAGGCGCAACGGTCGCTGGCAGCGGTACACCTACCACGAGGCGTTGCAGGCGACCGGCACGATCATGAAGCGGCTCGGCGAGCGCGGTATCGGCCTGGGTGACCGCGTTGCGATCTGCGCAAACAGTTGCCCCGAATGGGGGCTCGTCTACATGGCCATCATGCGAGCCGGCGCGACGGCCGTCCCACTCGATCCGCAACTACCACCCGCGGACGCGTGGGAGGCGGCGCGTTTCGTCGATGCGAAACTCATGTGCGCGTGCCCGGCCACGCGCGACGGTCTTGCGGCGTCGCGATCCCCGCAGGACGCCGCGGCGGTGCTCATCCGGGAGCCGTTTGTGCCGCCGCCCGGCGCGTCGCGAGACGCCGCACCCGCCCCGGCGCCCACCGATGGCGGCTCGGTGGCGTCCATCCTGTTCACGTCGGGCACGACGGTCGCGCCCAAAGCGGTGCAGCTCACACATCGCAATCTCATCGCAAACGCCGCCGCGCTCGTCTCGGTGCACCCGGTGTTTCACACCGATCAGTTCGTGTCCGTGCTACCGATGTACCACGCGTTTGAGTTCACGGGCGGCTTTTTGATTCCGATCGCATCCGGCGCGACGATCACCTACGTCGACCAGTTCAAGAGCTCGGAGATCGTGTCGGTCATGCAAGCGACCGGCACGACCGTCATGCTCGTCGTGCCGCGCCTGTTGCACCTCTTCAGTGCCGCGATCCACAACAAGGTCGCCGCGGGAGGCCGGCTCAGACGCGCCGCGTTTCGCCTGCTCGGCACGTTGTCCGATCTCTCCGGGCGGCGGTTCGGGCGCTCGTTGTTTCGCGCCGTACACAAGTCATTCGGCGGACACATGCGGCTTTTCGTCTCCGGCGGGTCGCGGCTCGACACCGACCTCTACCACACGTTCGACCGCATGGGGCTACCCGTGTGCGAGGGCTACGGCCTGACGGAGACCTCGCCCGTGCTCACCGTCAACCCGCCCGGCGCCGTGCGTCCCGGGTCGGTGGGCAAGCCGCTGCCCAACGTCGACGTCGAGATCCGCAACCAGAACTCCGAGGGCATCGGCGAGGTCTGGGTCCGTGGACCGAACATCACGTGCGGCTACTTCAACAACCCGGACGCGACCAATGAGCTGCTCGTCGACGGTTGGCTCCGCACCGGCGACCTTGGGCGCATCAGCGACGACGGCTACCTGAGCCTTACCGGGCGGTCCAAGGACCTCATCGTCACCGCCGCGGGTAAGAACGTCTACCCGGACGAGGTGGAGTTTCACTACCGCGACCTGCCGTACACCAAGGAGCTATGCGTCCTGGCCATGCCGAGTCCCGATGGATTTGGCGACGCGGTGCACGCCGTCATCGTCATCGACCGCGACGCGGCCCCCGAACTCGACCGCTCGTCGATCGAGCGCGAGATCCGATCGGCCGTCGCCAGCATCTCCGAAGCGCTGCCGACGCACCAGCGGCTTACCGCGCTACACTTCTGGGACCGCGACCTGCCACGGACCTCGACCCTCAAGGCCAAGCGTGGCCTGATTCGCGAGATCGTCTGCGCCGAGAGCGGGGCGGACGGCGAGCCCCCGATCGAGTCGCCCATGCCGGACCGCGGTCCCGCCGCAGGCGACGATGCCCCACCCGACGTCGCCAACGGCGTCGCGTTTGCGGCCGTGAGGCGTATCCTCGGGCGGCAGTGCGACCGTCCGCCGGACACGATCACACCGGCCATGCATTTGCTGCTTGACCTCGGCATCGACAGCATCGGCAAGATCGACGCGATCGGCAAGGTCGAGACCGCGTTCCGCATGACGATCGACGACAGGACCGGGGCGCAGATCGCACGCGTCGCCGATCTGCTCCGCGTGATCGGCCATCGCAAGCCCCAAGCGGGTGCGGCACGCGATTCGTCGATTTGGCGGCGGCGCGTCATGGCCGGCGCCACCGGCACCAAGACCAACGGGCAGTTGCCGCCACCCCTCATGCCCGTGCGGTGGCTGCTCCGCGGCGGCGTCGGGCTTTTCATGCACACCTACGTCCGCGTGCAAGTTCGCGGCGCGCGAAACATCCCCGCGACCGGTCCGTTCATCCTCGCGCCGAACCACGCGTCCCACCTCGACTCACCCGCCGTGCTTACCGCCGTCAACGGTCGCCGCCGCGTCTGGGTGGCCGGCGCGGAGGACTATTTCTTCGACACGCACGTCAAACGATTCCTGTTCGGCAAGGTGCTCGACATCATCGCCGTCGACCGATACGCCGACGGGCTCGAGGGTTTGAGACGCTGCGCCAGGGCGCTCCACCAGGGTGACGGCCTGCTCATCTTTCCGGAAGGCACGCGATCGCCGACCGGCGCGCTGCAACCGTTCAAGATCGGGATCGCCGTGCTCGCGGTCGAGCAGCGCGTGCCGATCATCCCGGTACACATCGACCGGACCCATGACCTGCTTGCCAAAGGCAGGCGGTTCGTCAGACCAGGCGCCGTCACCGTGACCTTCGCCGAGCCCGTGCTGCCGCCCGCCGCGGATGAGACCACCGACCATTACGCCGTGTTCCGCGAATTGACCCAGCACGTGCACCACGCCGTGACCCGGCTCGCCGGCAAGGTTGCCGCGCCATGACCGCCGCCGCGGACGGCGATGCGCGGTCGGCCGCCTTCTTCGACGTCGACGGCACGCTCGCCGATACCACCATCGTGGATTACTACATGTTCTTTCGTCGGCGGCGTATGTCGCCCGTGGTGGCCGAGCTCTGGCGCGCGGCCTACCTCGCAAAGTGCGTCTACTACCTCGTGCTCGACCGCATCGACCGGACGCGCCTCAACGTCGTCTTTTACCGAAGCTACGCCGGCCTCGACGCCGCTGACATTCGCGAACACACCGGCGACTGTTACCGGAACGTCGTCGAGCCGCGCCGCTTCGTTCAGGCCGCGCCGTGTGTCGCCGAGCACCGCCGCGCAGGCCGCCGCGTCGTCTTTGTCACCGGGTCCATCGACTTCATGGTCGAACCGCTCGCCGACGCGCTCGGCGCAGACGACGTCGTCGCGCCGTCGCTTGTCGCGGCAAGCGGCCGGTTCACCGGTGCACTCGACGGCCCGCCGATCGGCCGGGCCGAAAAGGCAACGCGCATACGCATGTTCGCAAAAACCCACGACATCGACCTGACGCGATCCTACGCATACGGTGACAGCATCGCCGACCTGCCCATGCTCGAGGCCGTCGGGCACCCGCACGTCGTCAACCCTGACCGGCCCCTCC
>JBHHVO010000129.1:0-8400 GCA_046754365.1 Phycisphaerae bacterium
GTGTGCTGTAGGTGTGCCCAGGCGTCGTCGTTGGTACTGGCGACGGCGGGGCGATAGATGACGCGCCGGCCGACGCGGCGGGTCCGCAACGCGCGGCGGAGACGATCGATGTGAAGCGGTCCGGGATCGGTCATGGGTCCAGCATACCGCGCCATCGTGTCGCGTTACAGGTGAGGCGGGTGGGTTGGGGGCGGCGCACGGGCGGACACGATGATGGGCGGCGTGAGACGATGAGGTGGGTCGGTGACGGTTCCGGCGGCCCGCTGGTCGGGAGCCCGGCGCGGCGCGAACATGGCATGGACACCGCGATCGGAGCCGCGAGCGCGAGGGTTGTGTGGTGTGACGCTCGGATCGGTGATACCCCGCGGTTACACGTTGGTATTACCCCGGTTTGGGGGTCTCGTTGGAGATGCGCCGCGCTTGCGCGTTGCTATTACCGAGATGTCGGGGCGCTCCGTAGCGATACCCCGCGCTTACGCTTTGGGCTCCGATCAGGGTGGGCGGACGTGTGACGACGATAGGCAGGAAGCTCGCGGTTCGCGGGGTGGTGTGTCGATGAGTGGTTGGCGTGTGTCGATGGGTGGTTAGCGGTTGACCTTCGTGCGTGCTCGGTAGTATGCCTTCCTGATTCGCTTGGACGACGGCATGAGTCGATGGGCGCGCTGGAGCTCGGCGAATGCGTCGGTGTATCGGCGCATCATCGTGTAGGTGCGTCCGAGGGAATACGCGGCCCGCGCGCTGTCGGGGTTTCGTTTTACTTGTGCGAGTCCGATGTTGAGGGCCTCGCGGAGGTGTTTGTCGGCCCTGGCGTGGTCGCCGAGCATCCGGTAGGTGTGCACGAGGGATCGATTGACGGAGGCGCTTCGTCGGTCTCGCCGATACCGGTCGAGGTCGATCGCGAGGGCGGTATTCAAGAATCGGTCGGCGCCGTGGTCGTCGCCCATGTGCGTGTAGGCGTCGGCAATTTTTCTGAGGATGTAGGTATTGCGCGGGTCGCGCATGAGCGTGCGTCGATAGAGATCGATCGCAGTCGCCCAGCGACCGTATCGGGCGTAGCGCTTCGCGAATTTCTCGACGCCGTTGCCGATGCGCCGATCGATCTTGGCGCGGAGCCTCGGCGACGCGTAGACGGCACCGGTTGTCGCGACCGACAAGACCACGATCAAGAGCGCCACGACCCACATGCGCGTCGCGAGGCGCCGCGCCTCGGCCGCTGGCCAGGCGAGCTTGCCGCCGAGTTCCAGGCCTCGCCGCCTGGCGAACTCATATTGAACGACCGTAAACGCCAGCGCGACGCCGACGAGAATCTCGCCGACCTCGGCTTCATTGAATTTGATCAGGCCGAGTTCCAATATCGCGGCGAGCACGAAGAACGGCCAGACGTAGAGCGGTGGGGCGGCGACGCCGCGCGCATCCATCCAGACGGCGAGTCGGATGCGGAATCGGTGCGCGAGCGGATAGATGAATCCATACAAGACGAGTGCGGCGCTCAATCCATATGACAAGGCATCCTTCAGGGACGTGGTGTAGGGTCCGGTAAGGATGTTATGGAAATTGGTTTCGCCCTGGAGGTTCGTGGTCCGGAAGAACTCCGGCGAACCGTAGCCGAGCAGCCGCTGGCCCCAGGATATCTCCTCCATGGCGACGTAGAAGCTGCCGAGCGCCAGTACACCGAAGAACCACCGGTAGCGCCACTGTCGCCGTGACAAACGGACGGCGAACACGAGTGTCACGACGAGCGCCCAGAATTGGATCCACTCGCCGAAGAGGTCTTCGTACGTCGCCCAGACATACACCATGGGAAAACGTAGCGCCGCGACCGCATACACGCAGACGATGAGACCGAATACGAGCCAGGCCGCCTGTCTGTGAGGTTTGCGTTTCATCATGGGAACCACCCCGATTGGGAGTCACGTTCGACGCCGGGTCCAGGACATACCCCGGAAGGCGCAACCATGAACCCGTCGCGCCGAGTTCCAGCCGGTGCGCAGCCACCCCTGACACATGCCGCGGGCCGCCGGCGGGCGGCCCCAGCCGGGCACCGGACACCTGTCGCGCGCGGCCGGTGTGGCACCGGTGCCATCCCGCCGCCACGGACCGGCCGAGCGGCGCGGAGCGCAGCACGGCAGGCCATTCGCCGCTCAACGACTCGTTAACCATAACATCCATTCGGCGCCGCGGCGCGTTCCGTGCGGCGGCGGAGCAGGATATCCGGACACCGGTTCAACATGTGTTCCGTGAGCGTGTCCCGGCCGCCCCAGATCGGGACGCAGCGTCCGATGCGGCTGAACGTGTCATATACGATGAACCGCGCGAGCGTGGCCTGGGTGTGGACACCGGTGGCGAGAAGCTGGATCGGAAACGCGAGATTCCCTAGGACCGGTATGACGCCGACGCCGAGGGCGACCCAGGGCCTTTCGCGACCGGATAACGTGTTGCGTATGAGGCGATACGTGGTGTAGAGCGTACGCACGACGGGCCCGGCCGCGACCATGAAGGTCGCGAGGAACGCGTGATCGACAACACCGGCGATCCAGAGCCCCGGCACGACCCACCATTCGGCAAGCTTGACGAACGGCTTGACGGCGATGTGAACCCCGAAATCTCCGAGGTAGGCGCAGGACTCCTCGGCGCGGAGATGGGATTGGAGATCGCGGGCCTGGTGGTGGTCGAGTTGCCTGCGGTCCCGCCAGTCGTCGACGCGTCGGGTTACATAGTCGCGGGCGAGGCGCTCGCGGTACGACTCCGAGCGGGCGGCGCGCCAGAGTGTGGCGACCGCCTTGCCGACGTTGACGCGGCGGAGTGCCCGCCAGCATGCAAGGGTCGACACCACGAGCAGCGCGATGGCCGACCACAACCCGTGGGCGAGCTCCCGGGCGGTCCAGCAGGCCGGATGGTCCGCATACCACTCCGCGTGTTTTCGGGTGATCGAGCCGGTCGCATGGCGGTAGGCGATACCCCGCAAGTGCCGCGGCTGGGATGTCCACACGCGTTGGTGCTTCGCGAGCGCGTTGATGTCGTTGACGAGCCGGGCGCGTCCCGCGCGGCCGAGGCGCGCCGCGATCGCTTGCCGGTGGCGCGCGACATAGGCGCGAAGCTTGTGGACGTCTACGTCGTCAAAGAGCGGTCGGCCGTGATGGAGCGACTTGGGTATGTAGAAGGAAACGAGATCCACGGGGTTCCATGGCGCGAGCGCCGGGACACCGGATTCGAGATCGATCCACGCCCATCGCTGCCCGCCGTGTTGTGACGGACCGTCGGACATGAAGTTGTTGAGGGCGACGGGGTTGCCGCGGCCGGCCTGCCAGACGAGTCCGTCCAAGCCGGACGCCGCGAGATGCGCCTGCAGCGGCTTCATGACGTTGTGTGTCACGTCGTGGAGTGTGTCGTCGTCGGGCGGTGTATACGGGCTATGGAGCGCGACATGGCGACCCGCGATGAACTCGCAACGCATCTCGAACGCACCGAGCGCGGCGCTGAAGCGGTGATCGCGGACCTGCGCTACGCGGAGCTTGTCGCCGAACCAGTAGGACACGAGCGCGGCGGTCACGCGCCGCCGCAGCACGGCCGTGCGCACCGCGGGCTCACTCCACATGTACGGGTTCGGCGCACCTGAAAGCACGTAATGGACGAGCTTGGTGAGCCGGTCACACGTGAACACCTTGCGCGCGACGGGACGACCCGCGTCGTCGCGACTCAGGAACACGACGCCGGATCGGCCGCGGCCCAGCACGACGTCGGACGCATCGCCGGTGGATTCGCCTGCCGGTGCGTGCGGGCCCGGCGCCGGCCCGTGGGGTTCGACGGCGGCGACCTCGTCGCGCCACGCGTCGGCGGGTACGCGTTCTACCGCAGCACGCGGGCGGTCCGAGCTGCGGCGGTCGGCGCCGGCGCGATCCGACTGGAGGCGATCCGCCCTGCGGCGCTCCGATCGTGCCCGCGGCGTGCCGTGCGGATCGGCGTGCGGTGCGCTCGCGCGGCTGCGCCGGTCGGGTTTCGGTATGACGAGTGTGGAACCGGGCATCGGGATGTTCCGGAACGGTGTGGTGACCTCACGCGCGCCGGCGGTGCCGCGCTGGGACCGCGTCGGTCCCCGGCATGTCGCATCGCGACATGTTGTCGTCCGACATCACGGTCATCGCGGTCGACACCCCCGGCCCGCGCATCACGAGGCCCATCGTCCCGTGCGGGCGGCGCGCCGGCGTCGGCGCCACGGGTCTCCGTTGGGGGGGCACCGCGGCCCGCCGCGCCGACGCGGCGAGACAAAAAGATGCCTGCGCCCCGGCGCAGGCATCGTGTACGCGTCAAAGCCCGATGCCCGCGGGCGACCGCGGGCATCGTTCGGTCATCACCGGGTCTCTCCGAGCCATCCGTTGCACCCCCCGGAGACGACGTCCGTGCGCCCCCTACGTCGCATCGTTCGCACCGAGCGGCGGTCGCTACTCGATGAGCATGATCGTGGCTTCCACCAAGCACTCGCTGCCGGGATCCTCCTCGGGCGGGTCTTCGGGATCGCACTCGCCGTAGTAGTCACCGTGCTGGTCGAAGTGCGCTTGGACCGCGGCCGGGGCGATCGTGATCGTGTGCGCGTTGGCCGGGTTGCCCGGGGGGTAGTGGCAGATCTCGACCCCCCCGACGACCTCGTCGCTGTCGTCACTGTCGTCGCTGAAGCCGCCTTCGCTGTCGTCGCTGTCGTCGCTGTCGCCGCTGTGGCTCCCGTCGCTGTCGCCGGAGTCACTGTCGTCGCTGTCGTCGCTGTCCGGCGGGCCATATTCGCCTTGACTGTCGTCGCTGTCGTCGCTGTCGCCGTTGTGGCTCCCGTCGCTGTCGCCGGAGTCACTGTCGTCGCTGTCGGTGCTGTCCGGCGGCCCATATTCGCCTTGACTGTCGTCGCTGTCGTCGCTGTCGCCGGCCTCGCACGGGTCGCACGCGCCGAGCGTGTCCCCCTCGCTCAGGTAGATCGGGACCGCCTCGGTCGACACCTCGATCGTGTTCCCGGCGTCGCTGTCGGCGCTGTCGCCGTGCCCGCCGCTCTCGCTGTCGCTGTCGCCGCCGTTGTGCGAGTCGTTCTCGACGTTGCCGTGATGGCAAAGCAGCGTGGTGTCCTCGGTGACGTCCGCGTTGCAGTCGGCCTCCTCGAAACACGTGTCGACGACCATCGCCACGGCCGTGGCGGACACGTTGGTCGCCGCCTTGCCGAAGATCCGGGCAAAGAGCAGCGTCGCCTTACCGTTCGGTGAGTCCTCGGTCTGACGCACGGTGACGCGGACGGCATCGGGCGGGTACTCCATCGGGACGAAGTTGTACGCGTTCGTTGACGCGTTGTAGCGCGCCCGACCGAACACGACGTCCGCGTCGGCGTCGACCGTCACCTCGTGATTCATGACCTGGTTGAGCTCGACGTAGTCGATGGCCGTGGCCAACGCGCTCGGACGCGGATCGACGTCCACCTCGGTATTCGCGACAACCGAGGCGGCGGCGAGTGCGGCCGCATCCGCGGTCCGTTGCAGGTCCGCCTTGGTGTTGTACAGGACGCCCACGTCGATGGTCATGGCGGCAAAACCGACCAGGACCGGCAATAGGATGGCCACCTGGGCGGCAGCCACCGCCCGGCGCCGGGTCTCTGCATGTGCTCTGGGGTACATGGCTTCTCCCCTCTTTTCGCTGGGCGCATCATAAGAACACGCCCGCCCCCTCGTGGAACCCGCCGGACACCGCGGATCACGGCATGCCGCGTCGCGTCGGCCCCGCTGGACCCGTAAGCGGCGGAAACAACACCGCTTTGCCACGCGATCCACCCACCTCCGCTGGGCGTTAGGCGCAGCTTCCCATCCGCGTGGATGGTTGGGCCTACAGGTTCACAAACGGAGTGTACGATTCGATCCCGCTCGGCGCCGAATCCGGTCCGAATCCGACGGCATCGTGCGGTTGTCACGCTGCAACGCTTGACCGGAATGTAGCGGTGATACCGATCGATAACCCCGGTGTTGCGGTCCGGTTACGCGTTGGCACCGCGAAAAACCGCGTGACATTCCCCATACCGCGATGCCGAAGATTGGGAAAAAAACCCGACCGCCGATCGGGGGATCGGGTCACGGTCCGTATACCGCGGCACGCCATGGTCCGCATACGGCCACAACGCGACGCGGCCGCCGCACCGGTCGAGGCGGGCATCACCGTGTCCGCGGGCCCGATCATGGCATGCGGCATCTGCGTCGGGCGAGCGGGGTGTGCGGCCGGCGCTGTCATATGAGGACGTTGTTCGGTAACATGACTGTAGAGGTTTATCCGGAGCCGCCCCCGAGGGTTCGCCTGGTGTTCATCCTACGGACGTTCATGCCCGGGCGGCTGATCCGCGACATCATGAACCGGAGGGTTGTCAACGTGCGGGATGCTGCTTCTCGGTCCCATGTCGCGCGGCGGCGCGCGACGGTATGGATGGACGTCCGCGGTCGCGATCATATCCGTACGGACCCGGCGGATGCCGGCGCGGCGTGCGTGGCGTGGTATCGGACGTCGTGCGGGCGCGGCTCACCGTGTGGGACGGCTGCGTTGGTGGCGATAACGTGGTTCGTGTTGCTGTGGCTGCCGGTGTCGGTTTCGGCGGAACCGATCGCTGCGGTCGCGTTGCCGGATATCGGTCCGGTGCCGGTTATCGGCGTTGCGAGTCCGTCGGTCCGCGTCGCGTATCTCATTCCGTCGAATCGGACGCCGCAGCCCGGCGCGGCTACGAACCTCGCGAATCTCGTGCGGCTCTGGCACGCGGTGGTGTGTGAGCAGATGGACCGGAACGGTTTTGGCCACAAGAGTTTCCGTTATGAGACCGAGGGCGACGGCGTGACACCGGTGATCCACGTTGTGCAGCTCGCGGAGACGGACGCGTACCTGCGTGGTGACATCTGGGCGCGCGTGAATCAGGCGGCGGGTGACGCGGGCGTACCGGTTTGGACGCCGGGTGAGGTGTGGGTGCTTTTCCCCGAGATCCATGTGGAAACGCCGGATGGTGCGATTCTCGGCGGTGTGGCGCTCGGCGCGAGCTTCGGCTCGGGTGACGACCCGGGCGTGGCGATGGTGAGCAGCGACCGGCTTTCCATCGACACACTCGCGGGGCTCACGGACGACACGGCGTATGCGGGTGTGGTGGTGCCGCCTATCGGACCGTATCCGCTCGTGCAGGACGTGTCGTTTCCGTGGTTCGAGGGCTCGACGTTCAGCAGCGTCGTGTCGTCGATTGAGGGCGCTACGGTCCACGAGGCCGGGCATGCGTTCGGGCTCGGGCACGACTTCCGGAACGACGGGAACTTCCACGGGAACATCATGGCGAACGGGCTGCGCGGTTTCCGCGGCACGGTGTTTCCGCCGCTGTACGCCGGGGATGACGGGCGCGTGAGCTACGCCGCGGCGCTTGCGCTGAGCGTGAGTCGATACTTTACGGCGTGCGACTCCGGCGGTACGGGATCGATGGACGGCGGTGGTGGTTGTTTTTCGGACCCTCGGCCGGGACGCGCGGCGCCGCCGGGCGCGGTTCCTCATCAGTTGACACGTGGCGCGCATCCGGCGTATCGACGAGACGCCGCCGAGGCACCGGTCGCGCGGGTTCGCGATGCGCCCGGGATCGACGATGTGGTGCGTCCGTTTCCGACGGGGGCGTTCACGCCGGACGCGGTCGACGCGGGCGTGGCGGTCGGTGGTGGCAGCGTGCCGAGCGTTGGCATCTTGACGTCCGGCGCGGTCGCGCCGGTCGGCGGTCTGCTGGAGATTGAATTCCAGGCGGAGAGCACGATCGGGCTCGCGGCCGCGCTGCTGCGTCGCAACGGCGACACGATCGGCGAAATGTCGCTCGACGGCACGGCTGTAAGCACGGCATTTGCGACGCCGTACTATGCCGTGGACGAGGCGGACGCGTTCGCGATCAGCGTCTACGATACGCACGGGAGCCGAACGGACGCGACCACGACGATCACGCCGGTTCCGACGGCGAACCGCGCGCCGGTGCCGTTCTTTTCGGTCGTGCCGTCGCGGGTTCGCGTGGACGAGGCCGTGCTGCTCGACCAGGACGCGCTGGGGACGACGGACCCGGACGATGCCGCGGCGTCGGTGACGGTGGAATGGGATTGGGACGGGGACGGCGTGTTCGACACCGCGCCGACGACGTCGAAGACGCTGGTGACGAGCTTTGCGGACGTGGGCCCCCGGCTGGTCCGCGTGCGTGTTACGGACCCGGCCGGCGCGCAGTTCGTGTCGACGCCGATTGCGCTGCGTGTCGTGCCGGACGAGCCGGGCGACATTGACCGGGACGGCGGCGTCGGGCTGCTGGACTTCTTCGTGTTCGGGGTTTGCATGACCGGGCCCGGTGGGGCGGTTGGGGGCGGTTGCGAGGACGCGGACCTGGACGGCGAC
>JBHHVO010000130.1:0-8383 GCA_046754365.1 Phycisphaerae bacterium
CTCGAGGCGCCGGTACTGGGTCTGATGACGGGGATGTTGACGGCGGCGTTCATCCTGGCGTTGCGCGTGGCGGCTCCGGTGCTCATCGCGCTGTTCCTCGCAAGTGTGGCGTTGGGCTTTTTGTCGCGAACCATGCCGCAGATGAACATCCTGTCGGTGGGATTCGTGATACGCGCGATGCTGGTGTTGGCGGTGGGGGGGGTGGCGATCGGGTTCAGCGGGGATGTGCTCGTTGGGGTGTTGGAGGACGGCGTGGACACGATTGTCTCCCATGTGAATACGTGGCAGGCCGGATGAGGGTTTGTGATCGTGCGTGGCGGCGTCGGTGCGACCGCGCCGTGCTTTGGCCTGCGCGAACTGCGCGTTGAGGTATGGCGTGCCGGGGGATGCCGCAGCGTGTCGTGCGGTTCGGTAGGGATTCCGACGGGATGGCGTCATGGCGGCCGATGCGGGTGAAAAGACAGAAGCGGCGACACCGCGGCGCCGGACGGAGGCTCGGTCTCGGGGGCAGGTTGCGAAGAGTCAGGACCTGACCGCGGCCGCGCTGTTGCTCGCGGCGTTCGTGTCGCTGGAGGTGTTTGGTCCGCGGCTGTTTCGGGCGCTCGTGGGCATCATGCGCACCGCGCTGGCGCCGACGGTGGGCCGGCATGAAGATGAGATCATCCCGTTTGCCGCGGCGGTGGCGATCAAGGCGTTTGCGGCGGTCGCGCCGTTTCTGCTGGTGCTGGTGGCGGTGGTTGTGGTGGTGATGGTGATGCAGGTGGGGTTTCTGCTTACGTGGCAGCCGCTGATTCCGAACCTGAGCCGGCTCAACCCGCTCAACGGGATCAAGCGGTTGTTCTCGCTGCGCGCGATTGTCGTCGCGGTGATCAACATGGGCAAGCTTCTGGTGGTGGGGGCGGTGGGCTATTGGACACTGAGCGGGAGCGCCGCCGAGATGATCCACGCCGTGGCGTTGGGTTTCCCTGACGTGTTGCGTCTGGGGGCGGCGCTGTCGTTCAAGCTGAGCATGAGGCTTTCGGTGGCGTTTCTGATCCTCGCGTTGGCGGACCTGGCGTATCAGCGTTTTCAGCGAGAGCGCGATATGCGGATGACCAAGGAGGAGGTCAAGGACGAGCTGCGGAGTATGGAAGGCGACCCGCACACGAAACGGCGTCGCCGACAGGTGCAACTTCAACTGGCGATGCAGCGCCTCGGGCGGGACGTGCCGCAGGCCGACGTCGTCGTGACGAACCCGACGCACCTGGCGATTGCGTTGCGTTACGACGTCGAGACGATGCCGGCGCCGAAGGTGCTCGCGAAGGGGGCCGACCACGTCGCGCTGCGGATCAGGCAGCTCGCGCTCGAGCATGGCATCCCGATCGTCGAGCGGAGGCCGCTTGTCCGCGCGATGTACGATGCGGTGGATGTGGGTGACTTTATCCCGGAACGGTTCTACCAGGCGATTGCGGAGGTCCTGGCGTATGTCTACGAGCTGTCCGGGGCGCACGTGGGCGGCCTGACGCCGGAACCGGCGGGCGTTCGTGTGTGATGGATGACGGATACGGTGTCGCGCCGCGCGCGGTCGCCGGGATGACGGAACAGCCATGGCGTTGCCGGAAGTGACGAGACAACACATCGCCGACGGCTTGCGGAAGCACTACGGCATCGTGCTGCCGATGTTCACGATGGCGCTGCTGCTGGTGATCCTCGTACCGCTGCCGACGTCGCTGATGGACCTGCTGCTGCTGGTGAACATCACGCTGTCGGGCGTCGTGTTGCTGACCGTGATGTACATGAACGGTCCGCTCGAGTTTTCGTCGTTTCCGTCGCTGCTTCTCGGCATGACGCTGTTCAGGCTCGTGCTCAACATCGCGACGACGCGGCTGATCTTGACGCAGGGCAACGCCGGGCACGTGATCGAGACGTTCGGCGGATTCGTGGCCCGCGGGTCGCTTCCGGTGGCGGTGATCATGTTCGCGATCATCGTCGTGATTCAATTCGTCGTGATCACCAAGGGGGCGACGCGGATCGCGGAGGTGGCGGCGCGGTTTACGCTGGACGGCATGCCGGGCAAGCAGATGGCCGTCGACGCCGACCTGAACGCCGGCACGATTACGGACCAGGAGGCAAAGCGGCGGCGGGCCGACATCACCCGCGAGGCGGACTTTTACGGTGCGATGGACGGTGCGAGCAAGTTCGTCCGCGGCGACGCGATCGCCGGCATCATCATTACGCTCATCAACATCCTCGGCGGCGTGTATGTCGGGCTCGTCGAGCTCAACATGTCGCTTGCCGAAACGCTCCGGGTCTTCACGACGCTGACGATTGGTGACGGGCTGGTGTCACAGCTTCCGGCGTTCATCGTGTCGGTCGGCGCGGCCATGATCGTGACGCGGTCGGCGTCGAAGAAGAACCTCGGGGACGAACTACTCGGACAGCTCGCCGGTCGGCCGATTGCCCTGGCGCTTACCGGAGGGTTCCTCGTGACGTTGGCGGTCACACCGTTGCCCAAGGCGCCGCTCGCGTTGCTGGCCGGCTCGCTGGTCGGTCTCGCGTATCTTCTCAACCGGCGGCAGGCCGTCGCGGTCGCGCAGGCCACGGCGGCCAAGGTGAAGCCGGCGGGCGCGGATCGCATCGAAAAACACCTGGCGCCGGACCCGGCCGAGCTCGACGTCGGTTACGGTCTGATTCGCCTTGTGGATCGCAAGCAGGGCGGCGACCTGCTGGATCGCATCACGAACATGCGGAAGCTGATCGCCGGCGAGCTGGGTATCGTCGTGCCGGCGATCCGCATCCGCGACGACATCCGGCTGCAGCCGAACGAGTTGCGTTTCAAGCTCAAGGGCGTCTCGATCGGCAAGGCGGAGGTCATGCCGGGCCACCTGCTGGCGATCGACTCGGGCACGGTGACCGAGCCGATCAACGGCATGGAAACGACGGAGCCGGCGTTCGGGCTTCCCGCGCTGTGGATCGAGGAAAGTCAGCGACACGATGCGGAGCACCGGCGCTACACCGTGGTCGAGGCGTCCAGCGTGATCGGGACGTTCCTGACCGAGCTCATCCGGCGGCACGCCGACGAGCTGTTGACGCGCCAGGAGGTCAACCGGCTGCTGGACAACCTCCGGGAGCGGTCTCCGAAACTGGTGGAGGAGGTCATTCCGAAGGTGCTCACGCCGGGCGAGGTGCAGCGTGTGTTGCAGGCGCTGTTGCGCGAGCGCGTGCCCGTGCGGGACCTCGAGGCGATCGTCGAGGCGATCAGCGATTGCGCGGCGCGGACCAAGGATACGGAAATCCTCACCGAGTATGCCCGCAACGCGCTGGCGCGTGCGCTGTGCGAGTTGCACCTGGGCGACGACGGCAAGATCCACTGCATTACGCTGGATCCATCGGTGGAGGCGCTCATCAACAAGAGTCTCGAACGATCCGACCGCGGTACGGTGTTGGCCATGCCGCCGAAGCTTCAGACGCGCCTCGTCGAGGCGACACGCGCGGAGGTGGACAGGGCGTCACCGCTGGCGCACGGTCGGCCGCCCGTGATCCTGTGTTCGCCGCAGATTCGCTTGTGGGTGCGGAGGATGCTGGAGGCGGCGTTGCCGGCGGTGGCGGTGTTGTCGTACAACGAAATCGTTCGTGGTGTGGAAGTCGAATCCCATGGCATGGTGGTCCTGACGCATGAAGGTGAAGACGTTTAGTGGAAAAACGATGGCGGAGGCGCTCGACAAGCTCAAGCGCCAGTTCGGCCGCAGCGCGGTTATCCTCAGCACGCGTGCCCTGACGAAGGGGGGCTGGCTGGGGTTCGGCGGCACGCCGTGTGTCGAGATCACGGCGGCGCGCCGGATGGCGGATTTGCCGGCGCCGCTGCGCCGCGGTAGACTTGCCCGGCAGGGACGAGGCGGCGATGACGCAGAGGGAGCTGCGACGGTGTCATCACGTGTCACTGTGGCGTCCGACACGCGCGCGGATTCCGTGCTCTTCGAGGTCGGCGCGCTCAAATCGCTTGTCGGGGAGGTGTTGCAGGAGACGCGACGTCTCCGCGCCGGCCATGTCCCGGAGCCACTCTACGCGACATACCGCAAGCTCATTGAAAACGAAGTCGGCCACAGGATCGCGGAAGCGCTGATCGCGTCCGTGCAGCGCAGCCTCGCGCCGGATGAGCTGAGCGATCAAGACGCGGTACGCCGACGGCTCGCCGCCGCGCTCGAGTCCATGCTGCCTACGGCGGGGCCGATCCAGATCACGACCCGGGACGCGCCGACCGTCGTCGCGTTCATCGGCCCCACCGGCGTGGGCAAGACGACGACCGTGGCGAAGCTCGCGGCGAACTTCTCTCTGCGCGAGCGACGACGCGTTGGTCTGGTCACGATCGACACGTACCGGATCGCGGCCGTCGAACAGTTACGCACGTACGCGGAGATCATCGGCGTGCCGCTTCAAGTCGTGGCGACACCGGCGGAGCTGGCGTCCGCCGTCGGGCGGCTCAACGCATGCGACGTCATCCTGATCGACACGGCGGGCCGGAGTCAACGCGACGCGCTCAAGATCGGCGAGCTCAAGCGATTCTTCGACGCCGTGCGACCGCACGAGGTGCACCTGGTTGTGTCCGGCACGTGCGGCGAGCGCGTCATGGCCGAAACGATCGAGCGGTTCAGCGGCGTCGGCGTCGACCGCGTTATCGTCACGAAACTCGACGAGGCAATCGGCTTCGGCGTGATTCTTACGTGCCTCGAACATGTGGACGCCGGCCTTTCCTATGTGACGACCGGGCAGGACGTGCCGGACGACATCGAAGTGGGGGAGCGCGGGCGATTGGCGGCGATGATACTCGGCGATCGGCCGCACGGGCGCAGTGCTGCGTCGGCGTCGGGCGGCGATGAGACGGCGAGCGTCGGTCATCCCCAGGCACCGGTCGCCGTTCCGCGGGCGACAGTCGGTGAGACGCCGGCGGTGATGGTCCATCCGGCGAGAAGTTTAGGCCATCAGCCGGCGCCTGGTTAGAGACTCGGTCATGGAAGAGCCCCGACGGCGAAGTCAGTGGCGCGATCAGGCGAGCAACCTTCGGGCGCTCGCACGGTCGGCACCGCCGGCGCTCGGACGCCAGAACGCGCGAAGCCTGAGCGACCTCCGTGCGCGGACGACGGCCGGTCAGCAGACGACCGCGCACACGATCGCCGTCGCGAGCGGTAAGGGCGGTGTCGGCAAGACGAACCTGGCGGTCAACCTCTCGATCTGTCTGGCGGCGAGGGGGCTGCGCGTGACGCTCGTCGATGCGGACATGGGCCTGGCGAATGCCGACCTGCTCATGAACCTGCGGCCGCGGTACACGATCGCTCATGTTGTTTCGGGGCTGCGCACGGTGGATGAGATCCGCGCCGAGGGTCCGGCCGGCATCGGCTTCGTACCCGGCGCGTCGGGGATCGATCAGCTCGCGAACCTGACGGAGTTCGAGCGGCAGAGCCTGATAACGCAACTGCAAAAGCTGGAGGCCAGTACTGATATCGTGGTTTTGGACTGTGGCGCGGGTATCTCGCGGAGCGTGGTGAGTTTCGCGGTGTCGGCGGATCGTCTCGTGGTCGTTACGACGTGCGAACCCACCGCGCTGACGGACGCGTACGCGATGATCAAGACCGCGCACCGGGAACGGTACGCGGGCGTGGTGTCGCTGTTCGTCAACATGGCGGACAGTCGCGCGGATGCCCGGACCGCGCACCGGCGCGTGGCCGGGGTCGCACGGAAATTTTTGAATTATTCGGTTGCAGACGCGGGCTACATGTTGCATGATACGGCTGTCGAGCTGGCCGTTCAGCAGCGGGTGCCGGTCGTTGTCCGCTATCCTCGCTCGAACGCCAGCGCGTGCATCGCCGCGACGGCTACGCGACTCGCCAGGTCACTGACCGGTCAGCCGGGTCGCGGCGGGTTCTTCGAACGGGTTGTCGGGTTGTTTGTGTGAGCGCACGGTCGCTCGCCATGGCATGACCCGACCGGCCGGCATGGATGCCGGCAAATGGCCGTTTCGGTGGGATCGGGACGCGAGGAGGTTGCTCGCTGTTCCGTCCAGGGTTGCCTGGCTGCCGGCCGGCCGAAACCGTGTTAATCGCGACAAGGATGTTGCGCAGATGGTAGCACGACACACGGGTGCGAGCCTCGGGCTTCTCGCGTTCACCATCACGGCCGTGGTCGGCCTCATCGTCGGCAATCCAGTCACGGCCACACTCTCCCGCAGCATCCTGGCCCTCTTCGTGTTCTGTCTTATTGGTTCTGTCGTTGGGGCCGCCGCGCGGTTGGCGGTTACCGAGCACGCGAAGCAACGTCGCGAGGACATTCACGCGCGGTACCGCGAGCCACCACCGACCGGGGAGACGGTGTCGCCCGAGTCAGGTGATGGCGCCGAGACGGCGCGTACGAACGCATAGCGACGCGGGCGCGCCGGCCGCCCCGGTGGGCGACGGGTGCACGCGAGGCATGAAGGGACCGGTCGCGGAGACGCGCAAGGAGCAACACTTATGCCGGCAACGAAGTCGAAGGCCGACCTGAGCGATGTCTGGAGCAAGTACAAACGCGCGCCGAGCCAGGCACTGCGGAATGTGCTGATGGAGAACTACCTGCCGATCGTGCGGTACAACGCGGAAAGGATCGCCGCTAAGCTGCCCGACGAGGTCGATCGGGACGATCTGACGTCCGCGGGTGTCTTCGGTCTCATGGATGCCATCGACGCGTTCGACATCGGCCGTGGCGTCAAGTTTGAGACGTATTGCGCACCGCGCATCCGCGGCGCGATCCTCGATGAACTCAGAAGCATGGACTGGGTTCCGAGGCTCGTGCGCAGCCGTGCGCACCTGTTGGAGCGCGCCGCCAACGAGCTTCAGGCGACGTTGGGACGCGCTCCGGCCGACCACGAACTCGCCGAACACCTGGAGATGTCGCGCCCGGCGTTTGACAAGCTCGCACGCGAGGCGACCGCCGTCACGCAGGTGTCGCTGTCGCGAACCTACACGAACACAGACGCGAACAAGGCCGTCTCGCAGATCGACGTTCTGGTCGACCGGCGCGGCAGGAACCCGCTCGCCGAGGTCCAAAAGCGCGATCTGAAAGAGGCCCTGACGCGCGGGCTGTCCCGAGCGGAACGTCTCATTCTTATCCTCTACTACTACGAGGAAATGACGATGAAGGAGATCGGTGGGACGCTTGATTTGTCGGAGAGCCGCGTGTCGCAGATGCACTCGTCCATCCTGGTCAGGCTCAAGACCGAACTCGCGCAACGCCGCAGGGAGCTTGAACACTAGGCCGGCATGCCATGGCGGAAATCCCCCCGGACATCGCTGGATCCGCGGCACAGGCCGGGTTCCAGGCACGCGATGTCAGCAAGCTCCGGGACGCGCGCCGCGCCGCACCCGCCCAGGCCGCGCGGGAACAGGCGCAGGCCGCGGATGAGGCCGCCGCCACCGTCGACACGAACGACACGGACAACCAAGTGTTCGCCGACGCCGAGGGCGCAGGAAGCCAGGGACGCACCCACGACGACCAGACGCACGATCAAGACGCCGACACGCCGGCCGCGGACGCCGGCATCACGCGCGACGAGGACGGACGACTCCACATTGACCTGGAAGCATGACAATGGGACAATGGGGACAGTCACCGGTTGTTTGGAGAAAACACGTGACTGTCCCCCATTCCTCGCATTGCGGTTGCGCTTGCGTCCGGCAGACCGCTTGTAGGTAACGCCGTGATCAAGGGTGGAACAACGACAGTTTACGTATCGGATATGGACCGGGCGGTTGAGTTCTACACGCAAGTGTTGGGATTGAAGCTGACCTTCCGGGCAGGCAATCACTGGGCCGGCATCGACGCGGGCAATGGCATGCAGCTTGGCCTACATCCGGCGAGCGATCAGGGCCCGCGCCCGGGCGCCAACGGGGCGACGATCATTGGGTTCGCCGTGACACAACCGCTCGATGACGTCGTGGCGTCGCTCCATCAGAAAGGTGTTCAGTTGACGCGTCCCATCATCGACGACGCCGACGGAAAGTTACGGCTCGCGTACTTCCGCGACCCGGATGGAAACGACTTGTACCTGTGCGAGTCGACATGGTCCAGTGCGACACAGACGTGAGCAACGTGCGGGTGTCTTGATCATCCCGAGCACACCACCGTGCGCATGCGATGATCATGCGCAGGTGCCCCATCTTTGCGAAGCAAGGGTGGGGGACGGATCATCACGACCCACGAAACGCCGGATGCGCTGGTCTCGCGACTCCGTCGGTCATCCGTCGCCGATGGCGCAGGATGGCCCCCCGCCCCGCCACCGATTCCGCCGTAGACCCTCCATGCGCGAGGAATCCCCATTCCCTTACTACTCCGACACCGATCATCTGAACACAGATGAATCGGCTCACGCCGCTGC
>JBHHVO010000131.1:0-8344 GCA_046754365.1 Phycisphaerae bacterium
CCGGCGCACCTAACGACCCTCGCCGCCCGCACCCTCCCCATCGGCGGCGGCGACCTCCGGAAACTGCTTCTCGAGCCAATCCCGAACGACCTTCGGCTTGAACCCGAACGGTCCGCGCCCGCCGCGTACCGCGATGCGCCCGTCCTTACCGATCACGAATAAGCGGTCGGGCGCCGCGCCGTACGCCCTCGCCGTCGTGTTGTCCATGTCATCGATCAGGCACGGCATGTCGATCTTGAGCTTCGTACAACACGTCTTTGCGATCGACGTCCGTTCCGCCAGTGTCTTCGGCGATGCGATCAACGTGCCCTCCTTATCCACCGGCATCGCCCACTTGCCGTCCGCCGGGTGCGCCTCGCGAATGTACACCACATAGAACTTCGCCACATCCGAAAACCGGTGGGCCATCCGATTCAGGGCGCCAACCTGGCGCCGAAACGGCGGTCACGTATAACTCCCGAACACCAACACCACCGGTTGCTCGCCCTGGAAGCTCGACAACGCCACGTGCTTGTCCGTGTCCAAAAGCTTGAGGTTGAAATCCGGCGCGATCGCACCGACCTCGGGCGCGTTGTCCGGCCGGCGCCGGAAAGACCGGCGCGGTCGTTTCTTGACACCCGGCCCGTCCTGCACGACCCCCGTCGTCGCCGCGCAGCCCGACACCGCCGTCCCCACCAACACCGCCGGCGCAGCCATCACCGCCGCAACCACCACAACGCCATGCCCATGGCCCATACGTTTGCTACGCTTCATGTCCTATGGCCCTTTCAATGCCGAAAACACTGGGAATCCCATCCTACACCACGACACACGCCGCGTCCACTTGCCGTCACGCGCGGCTGCTCCATAATCCACGACATGGCCGCCGCACCGCACACCGATGAGCCCACCCGCGCCGCGCCGACGCGGTATTGCATCCTCGGCACCGCGGGACACATCGACCACGGCAAAACCGCCCTCGTACGCGCCCTCACCGGCACCGACACAGACCGCCTCCCCGAGGAACGCCGCCGCGGCATGACCATCGAGCTCGGCTTCGCGGGCATGACCATCGGTGACACGGAGTTCGGCATCGTCGACGTCCCGGGCCACGAACGCTTCGTACGCACCATGGTCGCCGGCGCCACCGGCATCGGCGTCGCCCTCATCGTCGTCGCCGCGGACGACTCCGTCATGCCGCAGACCATCGAGCACGTCGACATCCTCCGCCTCCTCGGCGTCCGCCGCGCCGTCGTCGCCGTCACGAAGATCGACGTCGTCGAACCCGACATGCTCGACCTCGTCGTCGACGACGTCCGCGCCCTGCTCGACAAAACACCGCTCGCAGCCGCCGCGATCTGCCCCGTGTCGTCGCTCACCGGCCAGGGCATCGATCCGCTCAAGCAAGCGATCGTCACCGCCGCCCAAGACGTCACGAACGCACCTCTCGACCGACCGTTCCGCATGGCGATCGACCGCGTCTTCACCGTCCGTGGCCGCGGCACCATCGTCACCGGGTCCGCACTCCGCGGCGCCGTCGCCGCCGGCGATACGCTCGAGGTCCTGCCGGGCGGGGGATCATGCCGCGTACGCGACCTCCAGGCCCACGGCGTCACCCGCGACGTGCTTCGCACCGGCCAGCGCGCCGCCCTCAACATCAGCGGCATGAGCAAAGACGCCCTCGCCCGCGGCGCGGAACTCGCGACCCCGGGCTACCTCAAACCCTCGCGCCTGCTCGACGTCCGCCTGCACTGCCTCCCGTCACATCCACGCCCCCTCAAGTCCGCGCGCGTCGTCCGCCTCGGCATCGGCACCGTCGAGGTCCCCGTACGCGTCGTCCTGCTCGACACCACGGCACTCGAACCCGGCGCATCCGCATACGCCCAACTGCGCAGCGGTGAGCCGGTAACCGCCGCGTACGGCCAGAGATTCATCCTCCGAAACGAAAACGCCACAACAACCATCGGCGGCGGCGTCGTCCTTCGGCCCGTCGCCAAACGCCGCAGGGCCGCACCGGACGCCGAACGGCACGCCCTCGCCAAACTCGAAACCGGCGACGCCGCCGACCGCGTCGAACAGGTGCTCCGCGCCGCGGGACTCGATCGCCCGGACGATCTCCGCATCTGCGCAGAGGCCGGCGTCGAGCTCGACGACGTGCCCGTCGTCTTGCAGCAACTCGAAGCCGACCGGCGATGGACCGCCATCGCCGACACCGGCGTTCACGCCGTACCCGCCGTCGTCGATGACATCATCCAACGCGTCACACGCTGGCTCAAACGTTACCATGCATCCCACCCGGACGAACCCGGACGCCATCAAGACGCCGTCTTCGGGCGGCTCGAACGCCTCACCGGCCGTACCGTCGCGCGCCCCCTCTTCGACCGCATGATCCGCGACAACACCGTCAAACGCCTCGGCCGCTACATCTGCCTCCCGGCGTTCGCGCCCGCGCTCTCCCAGGCCGACGAACGCCTGCTCGCCGCCATCATCGGCGAGATTCGTGACGGGCACTTCACCCCACCGGCCGTCGACGCGCTCCGCGCCGCCGCCCAGGTCGACCGCCGCCGGCTCGATCGGCTCGTCAAGCTCGCCGTCGCGCTCGGCGAGTTGATCCGAATCGACGCGAAGCTCTATCTTCACTCCGAGACCGAGACCTCGCTCCGCGATACCGTCGCGGGGCTCGTGCGCAACGGCGATGGCGTTACCGTCGCCCAGGTCCGCGAGGCCATCGGATCGTCACGCAAGTTCGTCGTCCCGTTTCTCGAACACCTCGACCGGGCCGGCTTTACCAAACGCGTCGGCGACACCCGCGTACTCGCCGACGGCGCGCGCGAGGCAACGCCGTGATCCCAACCCGGCACCAACCAACCCGCCCGCCCCCACGAGCCCGCGCCGCGCTGCGGTGTTCGACGCGGCACAACGCCGCGGGCCCCGTGGTAGCTCGCTTCATGCGCTGCCGCGCCCTGCCCGTCACCGCGCGGCGGCGCCGCGCGGTGGCCACGTGGTACACGACATGACGACACAACGCGGCAACCGGCGCGACCCACGAAACACCAGGGAACTCTTGCGCTCCCTGCCGTCCGTCACGGCGCTACTCGCCCACGATGACGTACGGGACTGGCTCGCCGGCTTGCCGCGGGCGGCCGTGACCGCCGCGATCCGGTCCGCCATCGAAGACGCCCGCCGCGACATCGTCGCCGGCAAACGCGACACCCCCGTCGACATCCAGGACCTGCTCGCCCGCGCGGAGTCCGCCATCGTCACCGCCGCCATCCCCGCCCCCCAGCGCGTCATCAACGCCACCGGCATCGTCCTCCACACCGGACTCGGACGCGCCCCGCTCTGCGACGCCGCCATCGACGCCATGACCGACGCCGCCCACGGTTACTGCGATCTCGAATACGACCTGGCCACCGGCACACGAGGCCGGCGCACCACACGCGTCGCCGCCCAACTCGCCGACATCACCGGCGCCGAGGCCGCCACCGTCGTCAACAACAACGCCGCCGCCACCCTCATGATCCTCGCCACCTTCGCCCGAAACCGCGAGGTCGTCGTATCCCGCGGACAGCTCGTAGAAATCGGCGGCAGCTTCCGCCTGCCCGACATCATGGCCGCCGGCGGCGCGATCCTCCGCGAGGTCGGCACCACCAACCGCACACGCATCGACGATTATGACCGGGCGATCACCGATCAAACCGCCATTCTCATGCGCGTCCACACGAGCAACTTCCACATCGTCGGCTTCACCGAACACACGCCGATGAGCGCGATCGCAGACCTCGCACACCGCCACGCGCTCATCGCCGTCGACGACCTCGGCAGCGGCGCGCTCGTCGACCTCGCGCGCTACGGCCTGCCGGGCGAGCCCGTCGTCGGCGACGCCATCACCGCCGGCGCCGACCTCGCATGCTTCTCCGGAGACAAGCTCCTCGGCGGACCGCAATGCGGCGTCATCGTCGGCCGCGCCGAACTCATCCACCGGCTCGAAGCCAACCCACTCATGCGAACCTACCGCGTCGACAAGCTCACGCTCTCCGCGCTCGACGCCACGCTCCGCCACTACCAGGACCCCGACGACGCCGTCGCCGCCATCCCCACGCTCGCCATGCTCGCCGCCAAACCCGACGAACTCGCGCCGCGGGCACACGCCCTCTGCGAACAGATGGAGGCCGCCATGCCCGGCGAGCACTTCTACGTCGGCTCCGACGTCGGCTTCGCCGGAGGCGGCTCGCTCCCCGGCCGCACGCTCGAAACCGTCGTCGTACAGTGGCGACCCGCCCGATCCACCGTACACGCCATCGCCGCCGCCCTACGCGACGCCGACGTACCCGTCATCGTCCGCATCCGCGACGACGCCATCTGCTTCGACCTCCGCACGATCCGCCCCACCGATCAAGACGATCTCATCGCCTCGGTCACCGCCGCCGCCATCGACGACACCATCGACAACCCCGTCGACGACACCAACCCCCAAGACGACACGGACGGCGTCTCCCTCCCGATCCTGTAGCACCCGCCACCCGCGCCCGACGAACCGTCTCCGCACGCTTTCGAATCCGGCGCGTGCCCCATGGCCTCGCGGACATGCGGGATACCATGATCCGCCCCGGACGCGCGCCGCGCACCTCACGCGCCGGATGCTGCATATCCTTGGACATACGGGATCCGATTCGCTACGCTCGTAACCATGTGCACGCAGCTTCGCGGACATCACGACCCCGGGGACGCTTCCGGCCGGACGACCCCTCGCCGACCGCGCCCGCGGCCCTCCCCCGACGACGGGCGGTCCTGCGTGAACGACGCTTCCGTCGCACCCACGAGCCGGCACCCGAGAACCGAGACGGACCGTCGCACGACCCCGCGAAGTCCGACGGTTCACCCCGCGCGGCCGCCGTTGATCGCGTCCGGCGACCGCGCCGGCGACACCGAGACCGAGCGCGCGATCGCGACGGATTCGGCCTCCGTGACGGGATAAACACTCGTGTGGCCGCGGCAGCGATTTGAAATCAAACAAGCGGACCGCGGCTGGTGCCACCGCCTCGGCTGGCGAACCGTCGACGATGTCCTGGCCTACAGCTCGCGCGACGTCGCCGCCATGTCCCAATCCTCGGACGTCGTCCGCGTCGACGTCGATCCGGAATCCGGCGGACCCTCGAGCGTCTACGTCAAGCGATACGCGTACGACAGCGTCGGCCGCCGAATCAAGCAGATGTTCCGCGGCACGCTCTTCGGCAAAAGCCGGGCGCGGGTCGAGTACGAGTTTCTACATGAAATGCGCCGGCGCGGCGTCCCCACCGCACGCCCCATCGCCTACGGCGATCGCCGCCGCGGCGTGTTCCTGCATGCAAGTTTCTTGATGACCGAGGGCGCCGACGGCATGCGATCCCTCGATGCCTTCATGTTGGACCGAATCCGCAGCCGCCGCCTCAACCCGGACGAGCGCCGGACGCTGACCACCGCCATCGCATCGACCATCCGGCGCATGCACGACGCCGGCGTCCGACATGGCGGCCTCTTCTGGCGCAACATCCTCGTCCGCACCCGACCCGGCCAAGGCCTCGACGTCGAGCTGCTCGATCCGGATACGCACGGACGGTTCTTTCCCGGGCGGGTCCCCGACACCGCCGCAATCCACGACCTGTCAGAGTTCGTCGCCTCGGCCATGGGACTCGGCCTGCGACGCGGCATCGCCGAACTGATGCGCGCCTACTTTCACGTGAAACGCCTCGACGAGCGACAGCGGACCAT
Organism: Phycisphaerae bacterium; assembly: GCA_046754365.1. Lineage (GTDB taxonomy): Bacteria > Planctomycetota > Phycisphaerae > UBA1845 > UBA1845 > JBHHVO01. The sequence continues at coordinate 5,731 of JBHHVO010000131.1, forward strand.
GGTCCACAGAATCCTCGGACGCGCGAAAACGCTCGCCCCGGACGAACGAAAGCGGATGACCGTGACCGAGATGATCGAATGGCTCCGGAATCACGTGATGAAGCACGCCGCACCATCGCCCGCCGCGGCCACGTTCACATCCATCGATCACTTCTTCCACCATCTCATCACCCATGCCGCCGACAACGTGTCCTTGCCCGATCAAAGACGAACCATTCGCTTCACGTTCTCCGACGACGCGAACCAAACCGGCCGCGTGACGCGCACCCTCGTCATCGAACACGGACGTCTCGGCGCCGGCGCCAACGACGACGCGCCCCCGGATCTCGTGATCCGCGCGGACGAGCGGACCTGGTTGGCCGTGCTTGCGGGACACGACGACGCGTTCGCGCGCGTACGATCCAACCCGATTCACGTAGTAGGGGATTCGGTCTTGTTGTCCGTCTTGCTCGAACTCATCGACGCCGCGTCGCAACCCCCACGCGCAAACACCGCGCCGAACCCCGACAACCCCACACCACGGAAACCGCACGCATGACCGAGATCGCGAAACCACCGAAGCAACGCGCGTTTGGCCGGAAATACAAGACCACCGACTACGCGACGTACTACGCGCAGAAACATCGGTCCGGCGTCGTCCGGCGCGTCTCGACCTTGCTTGAAGCCCGAATGCTGCGTCGTGCGCTCATCCGCCTCCGGCGCAGACACGCCTTTCATACCGTCCTCGACTGTCCCTCAGGAGCCGGCAGGTTTCTCCCGACGCTTGCACCGTTCGACGTAGCCGTCCTCGCCCTCGATACCTCCGAATCCATGCTCCGCGAGGGGCAAACCCACTACGCCCTGTTCCGACGCGAGCCCGACGCCGTCGTCGCGTCCGCGTTCGCCCTCCCGCTGCCCGATCGGGCCGTCGATGTTGTCCTCTGCGCGCGCCTGCTCCACCACGTCTCCGAACGCGACCAGCGCGTGAGCATCCTTCGCGAGTTCGCACGCGTTGCGCGGGTCGGCGTCGTCATCTCCTTCTTCGATGCGGCCTCGTTTCGCGCATGGAAGCGGCGCCGGCGGAATCTCCGCCGCGACAGGTCGGGCGGCCGAAGCGCCATCCGAAGGGCCCAGTGCGAGGACGAAGCCCGATCCGCAGGCCTCAACCCCATCGGCATGAACGCGCTCCTGCGCTACCACACCGAGATCACCGCCGCCGCGTTTCTCGTAGCGTCCCCCCCGGATCCGCAATGACTCAAGTCGACGCCCCCCGCTTGGGTGCCCGATGGCTTGACCCCTGGAGGACGTGCGTCTCCATCAGAAACCTGCTTGGGTACCCCATGGCTTCAGCCGTTGGGCACGCGCGTCTCGATCGGAGAGGTTCGGTGCCCCATCGCGTCACCCGTGCGGGACGCGGCGTCTCCGTCAAAACCCACAGATGCGCACAAGGTGCGCGTAATACGCGTCCGCGATGTCTTCCGGCCCGGCGTCGAAGTACGCGTAGAGCACCGCCGTCCCGTCGTCAACGTCGCCCGGGTTCGGCAGCGTGACCCGCGCCGCCTGCACCGTCGTGTGAAACGTCCCGGCCGCGATGTCGCGCATCATCCGGTCAAACGATGAGGCAAACCGACCGCCACCGCCATGCCGCAGAAACGTCACGAGCGCCCACGCCTGCGGATAATACCGCTCCGTAGCCTTGTCGTGACGCTCCGCGATCACGCGGCCCGCGTCGGTCGACAGCAGCTCATCCAGCGGCAGCAGCCGATCCGCCTGAAGCGTCTCCCGAAGGCCGTTGATCCGAAACGTGTTCCGCGCCGGCGTGAACCGCGGCACATCCCCGACGAAGTCGCACGCCTCGAAGTAACACGCCAGCCCCTCGTTCAGCCACGCCGGAAGCGACGCATCAAACCGCGACGCCGCGAAAGCATGCCAGCCCTCGTGCGCCAACGTCGAGAGCACCTGCGACCGCCCGGCATAAAACAACACCGCCGTGCCGCCGTCCGTGAAACCCCCGACACGGATCCGCGAATACACGCCGTAGCTCGCCGGGAAGTGTCGGCGCGTGAACCGAACCCACGCCGGACGCGTGGCGAACACGTACACCGTCAGCGGCGGTCCGACCCCGTCCGGAGGCGGGGCCACGCGTTCGTACTCCCGGTACGCCGCCTCGAGAAACCCCGGCAACGCCGCCTCGAACGCCGTGTCCGTCAGCGTCGAATACAACACGAAATGCTCCGTCGCGATCCGCCGCCCACGGAAGTCCTCGTACGCCCAATCCTCGATCGCCCGGACCACCCCGTCGTGTCGACCGACATGGCGACACGCCGTCACCGACACCCCCGCCACCACCACACCGAACACCACCGCGCCGAACACCGCCCGGCGCGACAACCAGCGCACCAGACGCCGTACCACCGCTCGCAGTGCACATAACACGCGACGCAGCCAACACGGCATGGCATCCACCGTACGCATGGCAACCACCGTAGAACCACCCCCAAGACCGGTCAAACCCATCCCCCCGATCACCGCCCCAAGCGTAACGCGTCCCCCCGATCAGAGGTCGCTCAGAGCCTCAAGCACAAGCGCGGGATCTCTTTCCCACGCCGTGCACCGATCGCCCCCACCATGCCAT
>JBHHVO010000132.1:0-8275 GCA_046754365.1 Phycisphaerae bacterium
TGAGGCCACGATGCGTAAACGATCCCCACTCGCCGATCGTGGTCGTTGCGCGGACCGGTGCATCGAGCCGCATGTCCGGCACGTACACGGCCGTCGTATATTTCGTGCCGGGCTCAAACCCACGGAGCAGGGTCTCTCGAAACGCGCCCCACGTCATGACCGCCCCGTCCGCGAAGTCATACGTCTGTTTGGTCTCCATGCCGTACTGCGACGTCGTGATCGTTACCTTGCCGTTCTTGATGCGCCCCCGCATTGAGGTCTGCATCACCGACATATCCATCACGCTCTCGAAACCGACCGGCGCGCCCGTCACCAGTTCCGTCGTCTTCTGGTCGACCTTGATCTCGATCGGCTGCTGCGCGCGATCGATCCGAAGCGTCATCGTCGTCGTGGTATGGACGAGGTTCCCCTCCCGGGTGTACACGGAATGGCCGTATCCGACCTTCCCGCCGGCCATGTAGATCTCACTCCAATCGTCCGAGAATCGCCCCTGCGGCGGGTTATTCGGGTCGATCGGACCGGACGCGCCGGCCGCCGACACGACCCAAACACACGCGCTCCAAACGGCCACACCCAATCTGCGTGTCATACGTACCTCCCCGTGCCAGGTCATTCGCCCGGCGCTCGTGCCGCTATCAGTGCGTTGAGCAGGTCCAAACCGTTGGTGCGGCTGGGTGCCCGATGGCTTCGGCCGTGGGGGACGCGGGTGCCAGGCGAGATTGGCGTCCCCCTCGTCGCAAGAGATCGGCCGCCCGCTGAGCAGAACCGCCCCGCTATGATGCTATCGCCCGAACCACTGCCTGAGCTTGTACAAAGTCGTGTCGCGACCTGCCCGCGCGATGGAATCCGTGAGCGGGATGTCCTTCGGGCACACCCGCACACAGTTCTGGCTGTTGCCGCAATCCGCAATGCCGCCGGCGCTGGTGAGCACCGCAAGCCGGGCGTCGGCGTCCACCTTGCCCGTCGGGTGCGCGTTGAAGAGCACCGCCTGAGAGATCACCGCCGGTCCGATAAACGCCGAGTGATCGTTGAACTGAGGGCACGCCTCCACGCAACACCCGCACGTCATGCACCGCGAGAGCGGATACGTCGCCTCCTGTAGTTGCGGCGATTGCCGCGGACCCGGGCCCAAATCGTGGTAGCCGTCCACCCGGACCCACGCCTTGACCCGCTTGAGACCGTCGAACATCGCGCTACGGTCCACGAGCAGATCGCGAACCGTCGGAAACTTCGTCATCGGACGCAGCTCGATCGTGCCGTCCGTGCCCGCCAGGAGCGCATCCAGCAACGCCGTGCACGCCTGGCGAACACCGCCGTTGATGACCATCGTACACGCGCCGCATACCTCCTCGAGGCAGCACGCGTCATACGCCACCGGCGTCGTGGGTTGGTGGTCGACCGTCACCGGGTCGGCCGCGATCCGCTGGAGCACGGTCGTGACGTTCATCCCGGCTTCATACGCGAGCTCGAACGTCTCCCAATGCGTCCCGCTCTCCCGATCCGGCTGACGGAGCACCTTGACCCTGAACTTCCTCGCCATCGGTGAACCCTTGCGATCCCAGTGCGATTCCTTGGGGCCTGGTTGCCCCATGGCTTGAGCCGTCGGGGACGCGAACAGCACGCCGGATTCGCGTCGCCCACCTCTAAGGAAATGGGCCACCCGCCCACCGCTTCTCGACGGGCGCGGTTCCGATCACACATCGAATCACGCGCGTCGGAGGACTAGCTCGTGCGTATCGGCTCGGCCGGCGACGGCCGCGCATCGCCCGGCGCGGCGCGCTGCATCTCCCGCCACACGTCCTCGATGACCTCGGCGCCCTTTAATCCGTACGTCCGCGGCCGGGGCGGGATCAGGCTCGTATCGACTGGCTGGTACGTCAACACCGGTCCGTCGGGGGTATACGCCGCCACGGTCGTCTTGAGCCAGCGATCGTTTTTCTCCTGAAACGCACGGCACCACGCCTGCGCCTCGCGCCGGAGCGTCGCGGGGTCTTCGCCGTTCGGTGATGGGATCGCGAAGTCGGGTTTGTAGTGCGCCCCGCGGCATTCGTCCCGCGCGAGCGCCCCCTTCGCAATGACCTCCGCGAGCACGATCATGTCGCCGAGCGCCCGCGTGAAGCTCAGGTTCTGGTTCGTCCACCGCCCCTTGTCCGACAGCGCTACGCGCGTATACCGATCCGCCAACTCGTCAATCTTGTCGAGCGTCGCCTGGATGTCCTTGTTGTGCCGCACGACCGTAACGTGCCGCGTCATCCAGTCGCCGAGCTCCGCATGCAACTTGTACGGGTTCTCGTCGCCCTGCTGGTTGATGAGCGCGTCGCACGCCGCGTTATGCTTGGCGATCTCGCGCTCGTACAGCGACACCGGTTGATCCCCGGCCGTACCGTGCTCAAGCGACCGGAGCCGGTTCTCGATCGACGGCGCGACGATCAACCCCGAAAAGATGCAGCTCAAGAGGGAATTCGCGCCGAGCCGGTTCCCGCCGTGGTACTGATAGTCGGCCTCACCGATCACGAACAGCCCCGGCACGTTCGTCTGGTGGTTTCGCGGTGAACCCAGCACGAGCCCGCCGGTGTCGTTGTTTCGCTCATAGTCGACCCACAAACCGCCCATCGAGTAATGCACGCCCGGAAAGATCTTCATCGGCACCTTGCGTGGGTCGACGCCCTGGAACTTCTCGTAGATTTCCAGGATGCCTTCGAGCTTCCGGTGCGTCTCGTCCGGCAGGTGCGTCAAGTCCAGATACACGCAGAGCCGGCCCTTCTCGACGCTGAGCCCGTGGTTCACGCAGACGTCGAAGATCTCCCGCGTCGCGATGTCACGCGGCACGAGGTTGCCGTACGTCGGATACCGCTCCTCGAGGAAGTAGTACCGTTCCGCATCCGGAATCGACACCGGGTCACGTTCGTCCTGCGGCTTCCTCGGCACCCACACGCGGCCACCCTCGCCGCGGGCGCTCTCGCTCATCAGCCGAAGCTTGTCCGTCCCCGGAATCGCCGTCGGATGAACCTGGATGAACTCGCCGTTCGCGTAGTGCACCCCCGCGCGGTACGCCCGGCCCGCGGCGCCGCCGGTGCAGATCATCGACATCGTGGACCGGCCGTACACGAGCCCGCAACCCCCGGTCGCGAGCACGACCGCGTCGGCGGCGAACGACCGGACGTCCATGCTGAACATGTCCTGCGCGATGACCCCGCGGCACTGCCCGAGGTCGTCGATGATCGGACCGAGAAACTCCCAGTACTCGAACTTGTCGACCAGCCCTTCCGCCTCCCAACGCCGAACCTGTTCGTCGAGTGCATAGATGAGCTGCTGGCCCGTCGTCGCGCCCGCGAACGCCGTCCGCTTGAACATCGTCCCGCCGAAGCGTCGCTGGTCACGCAGCCCCTCGGGTGTTCGGTTGAATGTCACGCCGAGCCGGTCGAGCAGGTCGATGATCCGCGGGCCCCAGTCGCACATCTCCTTCACCGGAGGCTGATGCTGCAGAAAGTCGCCCCCATACACCGTGTCGTCCAGGTGCAGCCATTCGCTGTCGCCCTGTTGCCGTGTCAGCGCATTGACCGAGTTGATCCCGCCCTGCGCGCACACACTGTGCGACCGCTTCACCGGCACCATGCTGATGAGATACACGTGGACGCCCGCCTCGGCCAAACGCATTGTGGCCGAGAGCCCCGCGAGTCCGCCGCCCACAACGACGACGTGTTGATCCGTCACGGCGCCGCCTCCACTTCATGATCTCCCGGATCATCCCCGCTTGCCCGCAACGCCCCGGCGTCACCGGCCACCCGCGACGACGGCGTACCCCCGACACGCGCCCCGGGCACCGCCACGGTACCGGCATCCGTGGCGTCGGCCCGTGCGACCCGCACCGGCACCGGGCCGGCGGTGGCGGCCGCACGCTGTGTATCAAACGTCTTGAACCCCCGCAGCGCGCCCAGGCCCACCAACGTCAGCGCGACGCCGAACACCGCACACACGTACCCCGACGCGCGCTGCGTCGCCGGTCGGATCGTGATCCCCCACGTGATGAGCGCCGTCCACACGCCGTTCGCCAGGTGAAACACCGTCGCGACGATGCCGACCAGGTAGATCGGCGCGATCCACCACGCGGACTGGATGCGCGCCGCCGTGCTCACAGCCGCGAGCGTACTGCCCTCAACGTCCTCGAACGCAAACGCACCCCCGCCGCCGAGCCCCTTGCCGAGCCAGTGGACCTGCCAGACGTGGTACATGATGAACACGAGCGCGATGTACGCCGTCACCCGTTGAAGCGTATATCGGACGTTGCCGCCGTACCGGTACGCCTGCGCGTTCGGGCGACCCGTGAGCGCGATCTGAATGCCCAACAGCATGTGGAACAAAAGCGGCAGGAAAATCCCCACCACCTCGATCGTGATGAGCACGCCACGGTGAAGCCGCTCCGGCAGGTGGATCACGCTCACCGCCCACTGGAACGCGCTGCCACCCCTCATGTCCAAGAGGATCGACGCATTCGTCGCGAAGTGAACGAGGACGAAAACCCCAAGCGGAATCAGCCCCAACAGAGAGTGCAGCCGGCGAATCACGAAATAGTGCCGCTGGCTTGCGCCCGCCCCATCAGCGCGTGAATCCAACACCGTAACCACCGACCTCCCCGTTCCCAACACACGGCGCTACGCCATGACGGAGCGCTACGCCGACGGTGTCCAGACGCCATGGACCTCACGCCCGAACGGTATCACGCCCGAACGGCGTCACGCCCACCACCGGCTGCGCCACCGGCACCAGCCGATCGGACCTGACCCGCCACCGCCGATCGGCCGGACGCGCACTCCATGCGTACGGGATTATAAAGCCGACCACCATCGACGCAAACGCCGCACCGCGAACGCGACCCTGGTGCCCCGACCGCGGCGGCACCGCGATGCGTAGCGTTCGGCCTCCCGTGCCGGACGTATCCTACGATCCCGCGCCGAACGTAGCGCCCGCCCCCCCACGTCGTGACGCACCCCTCCGCCGTCAATGCAGCCGACCACTTCGAAAGATCGCCCAGCTCAGCCCGAGCCCGAGCACGCCGGCCACCACGTACCCCACGACCCCGACATACTGCACCTTGATGTCGAAGATCTCGGCGTCCGAACCCGCGCTCACCACCACCGAGCTGCCCACGATGATCGCCGCGATGACGATCGCGAACGCCATCCGATTGCTCGACCGGTCAAGCTCGCGGATGAGCCGGTCGATGTTCTCGTGCCGCACGTTGAGCTGCCACGCCCCCGCACTCAGCCGGCGCAGCGCCTCACGCACCTGCCCCGGCGCGTGACGCAGGATGCCCACGAGGTTCCAACCCGTCAGCGTCGCCGCCCGGGCGAGATGTCCCGGAGACACACGTGCCAGCATCGTCTCCTTCAATCGAGGCCGCAGCAGCGCGAGCATGTCCAGCTCGGGATCCAGCCGGGTCACCACGCCGCCGACCATCCCGAGCGCCTTGAGCAACACGACGATCTCGCGCGGCAGCACCACGTCATGACGCCGCACGACGTCGGAGAACTCCGCGACCAGCGTTCCGAGATCGAGCCGTTTCATCGGCAACCCGTGGTATTTCTCCATGAGCGGCGCGAGTGCGCCGTGCAGGTCACGCCGATTCGCATCCGGTCCCAACGCACCAAGGTCGCCCAACACGTCGATCACGACCTCGAGCTCGCGGCTCGCCGCCGCGTACGTCAGCACCACGAGTTGCGTCATCGTGTCGCTCGAGATACGTCCCGCCTGTCCGAAATCGATCAGGCACACTTCGCCCGGCGGATCGATCAGGATGTTGCCCGGGTGCGGGTCCGCGTGAAACAGACCGACGTTGAAGACTTGATGCATGTACGCGTCCGCGAGACGCCGCGCGACGAGCGGGCCGTCCACCGACGCGTCCCCGCGCGACACGACCGTCTCCAGGCTCGTACCGGACACCGCCCCCATCGTGAGCACGCGATCCGTGCACAGGTCCCAAAACACATGCGGCGCCCGCACGCCCGGCACCGCGCGCAGCGCGTCGCCGAGCCGCGCCGTCACCGACGCCTCGTGAATGAAGTCCATCTCCCGTGTAAGTACCTGCTCGAACTCGTCCACGAGCATCGTCGGGTGGTACATCCGCAGCTCGGGCAACACCGACTCCAGCGACACCGCAAGCCACCGCAGCAGCGCCATGTCCCGCTCGACGATCCGCTCGACCCCGGGACGGCGCACCTTCACCACCAGCGCCCGACCGCCATGCGACCGCGCTCGATACACCTGACCGATCGACCCGCACGCGATCGGCGTCCCATCGAGAGACGCATAACACGCCGACACCGGACGCCCGAGCGACTCGGCCACGATCGCCATCGCCGTCGGCGTGTCGAACGGCGGCACGTCGTCCTGCAGCCGGCAGAGATCGCGCCGGATGTCGGCCGGCACGAGATCCGGCCGCGTCGTCAGCATTTGACCGAGCTTCACGAACGTCGGACCGAGATCGGTGCACACCTGGGCCAACCGTCGCCCGAGCGTCGGCGCCGCGTCCCCGGACGCGCCCGCCGCCCCGCGCCGCCGCAGCATCCAGACCGGCACGAATCGCGCCAGGTTCATCTGCGTCACGACGTGGCCGAAACCATGTTGCGTGAGGACCGCCGCGACACGGCGGAGCCGGTTGAGATTCCGTACGCTGCGTGTGAAGTCGAGGGGTGTCATGCGCGGTGTAGGGTCGCGTTTCACACGACACGCGTCAAACACCCGCCGGCGGCGTCGAGCCACGCCTGGGGACGCAGCGAAACGCGCGCTCGAGTAAAGTGTGGCTTTTTTGCGAAAAACCCTCGCGCCCGACCCCGGACCATGCGACCCCCTGGATGCAGGCGCGGCGTGTCCGCGGCGGGGCTTGGGTGCGCGTATCGACACCGGGCGCCGCCGGTTGCATTCGGCACCGCGTGCTGGTAACGTGAGCTGTGGGAATCGGCCTCTCGCCCGCCGGACCGTGCATGCGCGTGCAAACGGCCAGCGTGGGCACGAGCGGAGCGGGGCCGAACAAGGAATCGTAACCCCCCGTTTTGGAATCCTTTGGAGTACTCGAAATGAAGAACATTCTGGTATTTGCGGTGGCGCTGGCGTTCTGTGGCGGCACGGTTCTCGCGTCGGACCTCGAAATCAGCGTGCAAAACAGCGACGGCAGCGATACCGTCAGTGTCGCGCCGGGCGGCACGGTCGATTATCAGGTCGTCGGTGTCCTGACCGACACCGCGAACGAGGGCCTTGCGCTTGTCGGGTTCGACCTCACGTTCGACGGCGGCGACCTGCCGTCCGCCGACTTCCCCACGGAAGACCCGATGCTCAACTTCGCCGTCACGGAGGGTATCAACAACCCGATCACCGATGACAACCCGAACGGCTTCGGCGGCACGAGCATCAACGGCGACCTCGTTCAGATCGGTGGCGGCCAGAACACGATCCTCAACGATGTCGACAACGCCCCGTTCCCGTTGGGCACGGTCATCACCGGCGTGGGCCAGACGAGCGTCGTGCTCGTCACCGGGTCGTTGACGGCCCCGATGACGGCCGGCACGTTCCACCTCACCGCGACGAACGGCTTCGCGAACGTGATCAAGGCGGGTGAGACCGGTGAGCCGTTCTGGGCGACCGAAGAGGCCGGCGTGACGGCGGTCGCGGGTCTGAGTATCGTCGTCGGTGAGGAGTGCATCCTCTCGATCGTCTCGAGCGCGCCGCCGAACGACGCGATCGACGCGAGGCAGCCGTTCGAGCCGGACGGCAGCAACGTCTCCGGCTGGGATTCGATCGCGATCACGTTCAACGGCGACGCGTCGTGCGTCACCGCCGATGCGTTCGACATCACGACCGATCCGCAAGCGCCACAAGATCCAAGCGTCATGAACGTCACGATCGACGGCAGCACCGCGACGTTGACGTTTGATCAGATCATCCCGGAGTTGGCCTGGACCACCATCACGTTCGTCCAGACCGGCGACAGCACGCGCATCGGCTTCCTGCCGGCGGACGCCGGCAACGATGGCATTTCCAACGCGAACGACGTGCTCACGTTGATTGACAACCTCAACGGCGTGATCGATCCGCTGACCGACTACCAGTGCGACATCGACCGCTCCGGCATCTGCAACGCCAATGACGTCCTGCGCGATATCGACCTGCTCAACGGTGCCGGCGAATACCCGGTCTACAACGGCGCATCGCTGCCGTAGTACGTGTGACCCGCGCGGCCACCGGTGTCCGACCCGCGTCGGGCCCGTTCGGCCGCTGATAC
>JBHHVO010000133.1:0-8244 GCA_046754365.1 Phycisphaerae bacterium
AGGCGCCGCGGCTCCATAAACCGCACCACAAACGGCCACACCGCGTAAAACTGCTCCTCCACCGCAAGGCTCCACAGGATCATCACAGGGATCGGCGTAAACCCGTAGAGCGCCGCGTGCACGTTCGCCAGATACAGGAAAAACAGCGGCCATGCGTCAAACCCCTCGAGGCACCCCCAAGGCCGCCCCAACCACGACGGAATCGCAAGCAGCAGCAGATACACGTACGCAAGCGGAAGGATCCGCAGCGCCCGGCGCCACCAGAACACGCGGAGCTGGCGCACGCACGAACGCGACCGCACCAGAATCGTCGTGATCAGAAACCCGCTCACGACAAAGAAGAGATCGACACCGCACCAGCCCGTCGCGCTCATCCGCCAGAAGCCCGTCTCCGACAACAGACCCGCGCGCTCAAGGAACATCAGCGGTGCGTGGTGCCACAGGATCAGCAACACCGCCACACCGCGAAGCCCGTCCAGCGTCGGTAGATGTGCGATCGGAGACCCGGTGGCCGGGCCGAACGCGGCCGGATCGCGCACACGCGCCGGCCGTACATGGGGATTCGTGGTGGTGTCTGACACGCGGTACGGTGTTCGCGCGGATGACCGGACCTACGGCCATCCTCCCAAGGACGACCGGGCTTCCCGCGCGTCGCGCGTAACGTCCGGCCCCTGCGCCGTCGCGCCGGCGCAGCCTTACAGCAACAACCACGTATCGGTTCGACACGACACCGACATGATACTACAGCTTGTCTGCAATCAGCCGCGCGGTGTTCCGCTCGAGCGTCGCAGGACCATGATAGCCGAACGCAACCGCACGAAACCGTCCGTCGCGATCGATCCAGAACACCGTCGGCACCCCCGTGCCAGGGTAACGCTTCGCCACGTCCGCCCCGTCGAGCAGGATCCGGTGATGCAGCCCCTGGTCGCGCACGTAGTTCCGCAGCGTCGCCGCGTCTTCGTTCCACGCGTTGACACCCAGCACCACCAGTCCCTCAGACTTATGCCGCTGCGCCATCGCGCTCAGGTGCGGAGCCTCCGCACGACACGGCGCTCACCCATGCGCGAAGAACGCCAGCACCACCGGTTTCCCACGAAACGCGCTCAGCTTCACCCGACCACCCCCCAGCGCGGCCAACTCGAAATCCGGCGCGGCCGTACCATAAACCTCAGCGCCGATCCGCTGCATCCTCAAATCCGCACACCCGGTCAAACCCGATAACCCGCCGGCCAGTACAAATACACTCGCCAAACCACGTACCATGCGCACCTCTCCGTCTCATAACACAACGCGTCGAATCACGCGGGTGCCCCATGTCCTACTGGACGTGGGGTATCCGATGATCCGCCCGCGTGCGCCCCCCCTCGGCCCAGGACCAACCCCCAGCCAGTCTACTGCGCGGACCACACTGCGCCGAACCTCAACGCCAAAACCCGCACACAAGCCGCGTATGGTCCGCTTCGGGAACGTACGTCTCTAGCGTGCTTCGACGCGCGGACAAGCTCCACTTGTGGGTCGTGCGGTCCGGAGACCTGTTCCGAGCCCGAAGCGCCACAGGCTGTCGAAATACCCGCGCCGCAGTATTTCGACAGGAGTTTTGCGGGTGCTTTCGGTCTCCATACCCTAGCCTCCGAGGCCGAAAAGTACGCTTCGTGATGGCGCGAATGAGGTATTTCAACAGCCTGGCCAGCGCGGGGTGGTCCGGCGCACCCGCCCCGCCCCCAGACCTTGCACCATCCGCCGCCCCGTGTCATGCTCCCGCTATGTCATCCAGCGGTGCGTGACCAGGCCCTTTCACCGACGGGAGTTTGACCCGTGCAGCAAAGCCTCTCCAACCGAGCCCGCCACCGTCCGCTCCGCGGACCATCCTCGCCCGACACGATGAACCAGACAGTCCGCACACCGGACCCAACGAAACTAGCCTGGCGCGATGGGGTTCTTGGAATACGGCGCTGGTGACCAGACAGGTGTCGGCACGGGCGCGGGGGATGCCTTGGCCGCATCCTGCATCGCCGCGAGACATTCCTGGCTTCGACCTGTCGAGGGACTGGAAAACGTTGTCGTAAGCGGCGCGTTCATGAGCTGCGTGTTTATCGGCAGCGTGTTCATGTGTAGCGTGAGTGACTGGGTTCCAGGCGAGAGCCCAGCTCCAATCATCAGGATGTCCGACTCAATCTGTTTGCGCGAAAGCCCGTCCGCCTGACAAACCCGGTAGGCGCGAGTCGTCGCATTTTCCCAGGGGCGGCCGCGAAGCATGTCAACCCCGATCGCAAGCAACACCAACACCACAAGCGCCAGCCCGACCCTTCGGACCGTTAATCTATCAAGACTTTGCCAGAGCTTGACTTCGATCGCGCAGGTCCAACGTTCATACGACCTGCGGTTCGCACGCGTCGGTATGATCGAACCACACTCCGGGCAGACGCCGGACGTATTGCCGATGAGAGAGTAGCCGCAGGGGACGCAGCGGTTGAGCCTGCGCCGTCGCATGCGCGTGAAAGGTCCGCGAAAAAACGCGAGCGCCGGATAGAACATGCAGGTTCCCAGAAGCGCCCATATCGGTAACATCACCCGGTACTTGCGGTTGACCTTGTTCGTGGGCGTGATGTTGGCCGCGGCTTCCATGCCGAAGCCGTAGAGCTCGAAGCCTGTTTGGAAGGTGTCGGCCGGTGGATCGGTGGAGACCCAGCAGGTCAGTCGCGCCAGCCCCCCGTCGAAGAACAGCAGCAGCGATGTCGCGTCACCGAAGTCGCGATAGCGGAACGTCTCGGGTCTGACCACGCCAATGACCCAGATGCCGATCAGGACATGCAACGCGACAATCGAGATCGCAACTGCGCGTCCACGAACCATGAGCCAATCATCCCGGCGTGGATGTCGTCACTTCAATCCGCCCGCACCATAGTACACACCACCGGAGGGATAGTTGCAACCCGCGTCGGCTCCGCTCCGCGGACCGGCCGGTTCGGCGTCATGCGCCGCAATGGTCTCCGGAGCGGGACCGATGCGTCCGCTGGTGTGTCGCGCGGCCGGCACTACAATGGCCCACATGGCTGGATCGCGTGACAAGGTGGTCGTCGCCATGAGCGGCGGCGTGGACTCGAGCGTCGCGGCATGCCTGCTCGTCGAGCAGGGCTACGACGTAACGGGGCTGTTCATGCGGGTCGGCGTGGATGCGGCGCCGGACGCACCGTCTGATGCATCCCCCACGGCGCTTGGCCCATCGGCCGGGGCGCCAGATGCATCCGCCGCGGCGCCCGACGCGGCTGATTCATCCCGAGCGCCCGAGGCACCGGCGTTGCGGTCTCCGCCGGGCGGTCCGCGCCGCATGAAGCGGGGCTGTTGCAGCGCCACCGACGCCGCGGATGCGCGCTTCGTCGCGGGCGTGCTCGGCATCCCGTTCTACGCGCTGAACTTCAAGCCGGATTTCGACGGCATCATCGCGTACTTCGCCGACGAGTATGCGCGTGGCAGGACGCCGAATCCCTGCGTCGTGTGCAACGACCGCCTCAAGTTCGGCAAGCTGTTGGCGTACGCCGACGCGATCGGTGCCCGGTACGTCGCGACGGGCCACTATGCCCGGATCGGCCGACGAGACGACGCGCCGGTGCTCATGCGCGGCGTCGATCGGCGGAAGGACCAGTCTTACGTCCTGTTCGGGCTCGGGCACGCGGTCCTGGACCGGGTGCTGTTTCCGATCGGCGGCATGGCCAAGCACGACGTCCGCCGGATCGCCGCGCGGTGGCACCTGCCGAACCAGAACAAGCCGGACTCGGTCGAGATCTGCTTCGTCCCGGGCGGAGACTACACCCGCGTCGTGCGGCGGCACAGGCCGGACGCGTTCGTCGCGGGCAACATCCTCAACGCCGACGGCGACACCGTCGGTCGGCACGCGGGCGTCGGGCACTTCACGATCGGACAGCGTCGCGGCGTCGGCGTGTCGGGGCCGCATCCGCTCTACGTCACACGGCTTGATGTCGCCAGCCGGACCGTGACGATCGGCCCCAAGCGTGCGTTGCTGCATCGCACGCTGCTCGCCGACCGCGTCAACATGCTCGCGGCCCCGCCGGGTGCGACGTTCCGCGCCGACGCGCAAATCCGATACCTCCACAGCGCCGCGCCGGCCACCGTACACGTGCTCGGTGACGGGCGAATGCGCGTCGTGTTCGATGCTCCACAGTCGGCGATCACGCCGGGGCAGGCGGTCGTGCTCTACGATCGGGATGTCGTGCTCGGCGGCGGCTGGATCGACCGGGTCCTGGGCGCCGCGCCGCCCGACACGGTGGCTGCGGCAAGTGCGGGGACGGCGCCGGAGCCGGTCTACACGAGCGCGTTCCAATAGCGCTTCGGCATCTCCATCGCCATCGCGAGGCTGCCGTTCGACCCGGCGTAGGTCGGGTCGTCCACGGCCGTGACGCTCGCACCGCCAAGGCCCTTGAGTTCGTTTTCGATGAGCAGGGGCAACCCGCTGAGCCGGCTTCCGCCGCCGGCGAGGATGACGTTCGCGCGGAGCCTGGCCTGAAACTCCGGATCGAACGTACCGATGAGCTGGTAGATCGCGTCGACGATGTCGGGCACGATGCTCTGGCACGCAACCCGCAGCGCGTCCGTAATGTCATACTCCTTCGGGCGCCCGAGCTCCGTGAGGGTTACCGTGCAGGTCTGGTGGGGGTCCCGGACAAAGCCGTATTTCTCCTTGAGTTGCCGCACCATGTTCCGCGTCAACTGGACGTCGGGATACCGCTTGTGGATCTCCTGCTCCAGTCGTTCGTCCACGGCGTCACCGCCGATCGGCAGCGTCATCTGATCCGTCTGGTCGGGCATCGTGCCATGCATGCGGCACAGGTCGGTCGTGCCCGCGCCGATGTCGATCACAAGAGACTCGGTGAGCATGTCCAGGCCGTACGCGACCGCGAACGGCTCACTCACGATCATGACCGATGACACCAGGTCGGCGACCGGGTCGAGGATCGCCTTCTGGCTTTCCAGCGATGCACGGGCCGGGGCGCCGATCACGGCGTAGACGGGCGCGTCCGACACGGGGTCGGTCAGCGCCATCGCGTGTTTGAGCAGCTCGCGGACCGCAGATCGGGCCCGTTTGTCGGCCGTGTCGATCACGCCGGTGTGCAACGGCCACACGATGTCCACGGCGAGTCGATTGTCGAGCGCCGCCTGACCCAGCAGAACGTCCTGCCCAAGCCGCTTCCGCGCGATAACGTCCTTGCAGTAGCCGACACACGACAACACCGTGTGGCGGGCGCCGTTGCACGCCGAAACCGACGTGCGGGAAGTACCCAGGTCAATGCCGAGGTAGAGCGCGCCGTCGTCACGCCCGCGGGAGGCGGTACGTTTCGCCGACTGGCCGATTCGACCGGCGTCCGCCGCCTGACCCACCGGTGTCGATTGGCGCCCGGCCGCCCCGACGGAAGCGGATCGGACGTTCGCGGGCTCCTTGACCTTTACCTTGGACATCCTCTTGTATCCTCTCGCGTTCGGCATCCCCCGCGTCGTCGATCCCTGTCGCCGCGTCGGCCCACCGGCCGGCCGGCGCACCCGCACCACGCCGGGGGTCGTCACTCACACATTCTGCGTAACGTGAGGTTGCTGCGAAACACCTGTTCCAACACATTGGACTTGCTCGTGGGCGCGTTGCGACGCGTGCGCCGGCGCGCGTGAACCGCCGGAGACACACGCTCGATCTGCGCCCGCAAGTCCGCGAGATCCGCCTCCACCGACGCCAACCTGTAGAGCACGGCGAGCAGCACCCGGCGGTCCGCCGCATCCGACGTTGCGAGCCACGCGTCCAGTTCCCCGGTCGATCCCGACGGCGGACCGGTGTCCACGAGAAACGGCCGCGCGGTCCGCGCGACACCCCCCGCGTCCGACACGATCGCCCCGAGCGAACCGCCGGCGCCGGTCGAGCGGCCCGGATCGGACGACGCCGGCGTAACCCCGGTGGAAGCACGCCGCCGCCACCGAGCAAGGCGGACCAAGGGAATCAGGTAAACGCCCACCGTGCCCGTATGCCCACAAACCTTGCCACGGGGAAAGCGACGACCGCGCAACCGCGCCGCGGTCGCCCGGTGCGGTGCGCGACCGACGGTGTCCGGGCGGCGGCAGCGTTGGTGGCCGTACCATCAGGTTCTACAGTGCCTACCACGCCCCCGCCGCCCATCTCGCCGATCAAGCAATACCCCTTTCAAAATCGCCTGGCGCAACGGCATGCCGCGCGCCACGACATACCGCCCCGCCAACGGCCACGCATGATCAGCAGCCGCTACCGAGCCCCCACGACCGGAGCGAGCGCGTCCTGAGCCGGATGTCCGGACCAACGCCGGTAACACCGCGCTCGTCATCCAGCGCCGCCTCGGTCCTCGGATCCCATATCGAAAAGGCGCCCGCGTCGGTGCCGAACATACCGATCGGCGCAAGGAGGCCAACCCGCGCGGGCGCCGAAAAACCGTGTCTTGCTTCCGCCACGCGGATCAGGGATACGTGTGCAACCCGGTCCGCATACCTACACGAGGGGACACAGGGCATCCGCGCTTGGAGACCCACGCCGCGCACCACCCCATCCCCTACAGCAGCTCCACACCACACACCAACACTCGGCGCGGGACGGCATGCAACACCAAGCTCGCCGCGCGCTAGAACCGGACGTCGAGATTCCGGTCCGCGGCCGCAATCCGCGCCAAGGAAATCCGGATGAACGGATCGGGGCTTAGCCGCGTTACATACACACCGTGCGTTTCGTGTCGGTCGAACAGTTGCGGCGCCCCCACGGCATGTCCGGTCGGCGGCACACGCACGAGGTCGCCGCTACCGCGGCAGATATAGGCACCGGGTTCGCTGATGTCGGTCAGCGGTGTCCAGGCAATGTCGCCCGGCGCGACCTCTCGGTCTGGCGCACGCTCTGATGACACGGACACCGTTTCACCTCCATCCATGAAGGGATACACCAGCGCCCCCGGTGACTGTATCTCTCCAGAGTATCTGCGGGAAACACCCGCGCCCCACAGCGCTTCGTCCGCAACTCCGAGAGGACGCACGAAACTCCATTACCCCTACGCGCCAACACCAAACCGCGGCGACAAAGGGAAACCCCCGACCACGACCATACCGGCGCCGACAACCCCCAAAACCCACCGCAACCGCAAAACCGCAACCGACGACACACGACCGCCGGCGCACGGCTCGCCATCCCACAGTGCGTTCTGGTGTTCAGCGACAAGCCCGGCGACAACCGCAGTACCATGTGGGCATCGACACCTGCCCGCTATCGCGCACACACGTCGCGATCCGCACCGCGCCGCCGAACGTCTAGAAGTTTACGACGACGTCGCAATCCGCCGCCAGCATCCGCGCCTTGGATACCGGAACGAACGGATCGTTGCAGATCTTCGTAACGAAGAGCGGCTCCGTCCCCTTGATCGTCAGCAATGGGGAACGTCCGGGCTTGATCGCGTCATCCGGCACGCGGATGAGATGTCCGCTCCAGTTGCACACATAGCATCCGCTGTCGTTGATCGACTCGAACGGCACTTGCATGCCGAACCCGGGGTTCGTGAACTCAGTGTCCTTCTGTTTCGTGGGTGTGGCCATGATTGGACCTCCATGTCTGGTCGCACAGGACCGGAAGCGGGGAACCAGGGGCGCCAAACGCTAGGCCCCCTATTGCCCATCACCCCTACACAAAAATGGGAACGTGTCAAGAGAAAACTTCGGCAAATCCTGAGTTTTTTCTCGGCGGCGTTCATACCATGCCGATGCAAACCTGTGACTTTCCATCGGGCCCACGCCCGTGGTGACCCACGTCACCCCAAGCATGGGTCCCGCCGTTCGGATGTGCTGTATCGTCCGCCAGGCGCCGCAACACCTGCATTTGTCACGACTTACCGATCCGACGCACCATACGCCGTACCGGCCCGACCGACCGACGCGCACCCGGGCTATGGTCCGGAAGCGTCCCGGGTTGCTGCAGAATATCACATCCGCGCCCCCGGTCTGTCCCTCTCGAACCAAGTCGTCCGCACACGGACGCGCCGGCGGTCGCCCGGACCGCGCGCTACCCCATGCAGCATGCGTCGGACGATCGCCCCTTGGTGGGAATGCGGTCGGCGGCGGGACGCCCGCGGACCATGCCGACTGGCCGCGGCGCGCCGGCGCGCATAACATCCATCCTCAACCGGTGGGGGCCGCCCTCAAGCGGCCAGACGTAGCGGGTTGGAACCGCGAAACGCACCG
>JBHHVO010000134.1:0-8233 GCA_046754365.1 Phycisphaerae bacterium
ACCCACGAGCGTGCCGAGCCCCAAGAGCCGGCTCCATCGCGCCGCCGGTCTTGGAAACCGGTCCACGAGGCCCTGAATCGTGATCATGCCCGGAAACGCCCCATCCGCGTGCCGACGAAGCGCTTGTGCGTCGCCGTGCGCGGTCTGCCTCACGGACCCGCCGGGTCCAGCCATGGTCACGGTGCTCAAGCACGCCTGAGGCGGCGACGATACACCAGCAAGGCTGTGGGTCTCCGCCCGAAAGGGCGGACAGCCGACAACGGGGGATCCGGATTTCGGCGAGTCCGGATTCCCCTCTTTCGTGACCCCGAGATCGTCCCGCGACCGTCCGCCCCACGATGGCCGCACGAACGGTGGGATGGTCGGCTTGTGCGCCGGCCACGCTACCGGCGGCGGGCGTGGTGCATCTTCACGCGTGTTCGTTTCGTGGCCGGCCGCGTCCTATGGTCGCGGTTCGGATCGCACCAAGACCCCAGAAAACGACCGGTGACCACGTACCAGAATATGCCGTCAACCTAACATCGTGTTGGTTGCGAACGAAGCTCTTGGGAGGGTGAACCTGCCGGTGAACCTGGCCCGCCACCAGATATGAGCGGTGCTCGGCGGGCGCCTCGCGGTCCCGTCCGAACCCACGGTTCCGGGGTTGATGGCACACTATGCCTCCAGCGCGTTGATTTTGCCGGCGCGCTCGAGCATCGTGCAAATCTGCACGGCCGCATCCTGCGGCGACACCTTGGACGTGTCGATGACGAGCTCGGCGTGCTCGGGGGCCTCATAGGGATCATCGATACCGGTGAAACCCTTGATCTCGCCCGCCCGCGCCTTCTTGTAGAGCCCCTTGGGATCGCGCTGCTCGCATACGGCCAGCGGCGTGTCGCAGAAGATTTCAAAGAAACTGTCGGCACCTACGGTCTCTCGAGCGGCCTCCCGGTCCGCGCGATAGGGACTGATAAACGCGGTGAGCGTCACCGCGCCGACGTCCACGAACAACTTCCCGACCTCGGCGATCCGACGGATGTTCTCCTGACGGTCCTCGGCGCTGAAGCCGAGGTTTTTGTTGAGCCCGTGCCGGATGTTGTCGCCGTCCAGCACATAGGCGAGATGGCCCCGCTGCATGAGTGCGTGCTCGACGGTGTAGGCGATCGTGCTTTTGCCGGAACCGCTGAGCCCTGTGAACCACAGCAGCGCCCCCTTCTGGCGCAACAACTTTTCCCGCTCGTCCCGGCCGACGTGACCCTCGTGCCAGGTGATGTTCGTCGCTTTGATGTTCGTCAACGGTTGACTCCTTCCTCGTGCTGCGTCTGGTTCACGATCACAGCGGGGCAGTATAGCGGGGGCCCGGCGGCGCCGCGAACGCGCCGGTTGCCCCCACGGGTCCGAAGCACCCGTGTGAGGATGGGCGGCGCCGCTGCGTGGTTCGGTCAGGCGACATCGGTGTCTCGTTGCAGGTCGACGCTGACGCGTGTGGAGACACCGGGCTCCTGCATCGTGATGCCATAGAGGCGGTCGGCGGACGCCATCGTGACCTTGGAGTGGGTGACGACGATGAACTGCGAATCGGTGACGAACTCATCGATGATGCGGTTGAAGCGTTCGTTGTTGGTCTCGTCGAGCGCGGCGTCGACCTCGTCGAGGATGGCGAACGGGGCCGGGCGCGTGCGGAAGATGCTCATGAGCAGCGCGATCGCGGTCATGGTCTTCTCGCCGCCGGACATGAGGGAGATGCTCTGCAGCTCCTTGCCGGGGGGTTGTGCAACGATGTCGATGCCGCATTCGAGGATGTCCTCGGGGTCGTCGAGTACGATGTCGGCCCGGCCGCCGCCGAAGAGCTTACGGAACAGAACACGGAAGTTGTCGCGGATCTGGTCGAACGTGGTCTTGAAGCGTTGGACGGACTCCTTGTTGAGTTTGTCGATGAGCCGGCGGAGCTGGTCGTGCGCGTCGGTGAGGTCGTCGCGCTGGCCGGTCAGAAAGCCGTGGCGTTCCTCGAGCTCGGCGAGTTCGGTGATGGCATCGAGGTTGACGTTGCCGAGTCGGCGGATCTTGCCCTGGAGCGTTTCGATCTCGGCCTCGACGGCGTGCCAGTCCTGTTCGGCGTGGGCATACGCCTGGTATCGATCGGCGAGATCGATGTCGAGCTCGTCCCTGACCCGTGCGACGAGTTCGTCGCGCCGCACGCTGGCGGCGGTACACGCCATCTCGGCGTCGTGCAGGGCGGCCTCGACGGACTCAAGTTCGGCTCGGGCCGTCTTGACCGACTCGCCGAGACCTTCGAGTTTCCGTCGGAGCACGTCGCGTCTTTCGCGAAGCTGCATGCCTTGCGCCACGAGTTGTTCGATCGTCGTGGCGAGCTCGGCGAGGCTGGCCTGGCTGGCGTGACACGTGGCGTCGGCCTGTTGGATCCGCTCGCTGCACCGCGCGATATCCGATCTGGCGTCGGCGACGGATGCGTCGAGGTCACGAATCTGCTCGCGAAATGCGTCCACGCTCCTCGCGGTCGCGTCGCGCTTCTCGGATAGCTGCCCGTGCTGGACGCGGAGCTCGGTCATCTGCTCCTGGACGCGCTGCCGCGTCGCAACGATGTCATCGATACGCTGCTGGTGCCGGGCGACGATCGCCTCGCGCTCGCGGTTTTCGGCTTCGAGCGCCTCGAGCGACTTGCCGGTTTCGGCGGTTCGTTGGAGCGTCTCGTTGATCTCGTGTTCGAGCATGGCGACTTCGTGGGCGATCACGGGGCGTTCGTTCGTGATGCGTTCGATCGATGTACCGATGTTTTGGATCGACGCGGCGGCCTCGACGCGGGCGGTGTTCAAGTCATAGAGCGCGCCCCGGAGGTCGTGCTGAACGCCCTGCAAGTGGGCGATCTCGGTCTCGGTGCGACCGAGCCGGTCCGCGAGCCGGTCGACCCGCTGCCGGAACTCGCTGAGCTCGCTATCGATCGCGCGGAGCTCGCTCCGCCTGGATATGAGCCCGGCGGCGGACGCGGGCGGCCCGACGCGGATGCGCCCGTCCGGTTCGATCACGGTGCCGCCGAGGGTGACGAACTTGTGGCCCGCGACATCGTCGCTCGCGAGCGCGATGGCGTGCTCGACCGTGTCGACGACGATGGTCTTGCCGAGCAGGTGCCGGGCGAGATGTTCGCATGCGTCCGGGACGCGCACCAGGTCGACGCCCCGCGCGACCACACCGGGCTGGTCGGAGAAGTCCCGTTCATTCACGATGGGCGGGAGCCGATCGAGGCAGATCGCGGTGAGCCCGCCCGGCAGCGCCTGCAGCGCGTCACGAGACGACAGAAACGCGCGTCCATCCGCGACGACGACGTACCGGTCCGCGTCGCCCAGGGCGGCTTCGACGACGCGGGCATGCGGCAGATCGACCTCGATGAGGTCGGCCACGAGGCCGCGAATGCCCCCGATGGCGTCGTCACCGAGGTGTCTCGCCGTTTCGAGCAACTGCCGCGCGGCCTCGCCGACGCCCTCCATGTTGCGCTGGAGGTCCTCGAGCACTTCCCGGCGGGATTGCATGGCGCTCCGCGCCTCTTTCGCGTTCGCGAGTTCGGCGACGAGTTGCCGTCGTTGGGATTCGATGCGCTCGGCTTCTCGCTGTTTGTCTTCGAGAACACGTGTCTCGCGCTCGACCAGGCGGTCGACGTCGTCAAGGCGTGCCTGGAGTTCGGCCTTTTGCTGGAGGTAGGATTCAAGCTCGGCGGAGATCTGGGCCGATCTGGCCGACAGACGCCCCTTGTGTCCAACCAGGGATTCACGGTGGGTGTTGCAGCGGACGATTTCGTTGTGGGCGTGCGCGCTCTTCCGTAGCAGATCGATGATGCCGGCCTTCTCGTCTTCGAGCGCGGCCTGGGCGTCGGCCGTCTCGCGCGACTTGGCGCGGTCGATGTCCGCGAGTTCGTCGATCCGCGTCTGGAGCGTGCGCATGTCTTGATCGAATGCGTCGATCGCGTGCCGCGCGGCGGCGAGCTCCGCTTGCGTCGACTCGCGCCGTCGCGCATCGGCATCGGCGCGATCCCGGCTACGCTCTAGCTGTGCCTGCTGTTCCGCGATGCGGGCCTGCGCCGCGGCCACGCGTTCCTCGTGGGTGGCGATCTCCGACCGCGTGCGAACAAGATCGTTGTCGGCCGTGTTGATGCTTTCGGCGAGTCGGTCGAGCTGTTCGGTGACCTCGGCCTCGTCCGCCTCGGACCGGCCGATCTTGGCGCGGAGCTCGGCGACGGCGTCCGTGCGTTGCCGCGCGTCGCGCTCAAGGTCGGCGATCTCCTCGGTGAAGCGGTGGTATTCGGCGAGCGCGTAGCTGGATCGCAGCTCGTTGAGCCTGCCCTGATACGCTTGAAAACTCCGTGCGCGTCCCGCCTGGAGCTTGACACTGCGGAGTCGTTTTTCCACCTCGTCGATGATGTCGGTGACGCGGACCAGGTTCTGCGCGGTTCGTTCGAGCTTCCGTTCGGCCTCGCGCTTGCGGGCCTTGTATTTGCTGACACCGGCCGCCTCCTCGAAGAGAAACCGCCGGTCCGCGGGGCTGCTCTGCAACACGAGATCAACCTTGCCCTGCTCGATGACCGAGTACGCGTCGGTGCCGACGCCGGTGTCCATGAAGAGCTCCCGGACGTCCTTGAGGCGCACGGCATCCTTGTTGAGCAGGTATTCACTCTCTCCGGATCGGTAGAGCTTCCGGGTTACGGTGACCTCCGGCTGCTCGATCTGCAACTTGCGATCCGTGTTGTCAAACAGGAGATCGACGCACGCGACGCTGCTCGCGCGCCGCGACGTCGAGCCGGCGAAGATCATGTCGATCATCTGGCGGCCGCGCAGCGACCGCGCCGATTGCTCCCCGAGGACCCATTTCACGGCGTCGACGACGTTGCTCTTGCCGCAGCCATTCGGGCCCACGATGCACGTTACACCCGAGTCGAAGTCAAAGTCGACCTTGTCGGCGAAGCTCTTGAAGCCGCTTATGCTAATGCGCTTGAGGAACATGGATTCGGGTACCTCCGTGTGCCCATCATGGACCGCCGTCCCTGGCGGGTGTGATCATGCCGTCCGCGATTCCGTGCGGCGTCCAGGCCGATGGGCACTCTATCAGACGTCGGGTCTCGACGCAATACGCACGAGGCCATACGCGAGACGCCGTCGAAGTTCCACCCCCGCCACGGGGGGCGGACGCTCCACACCTACCCACGGACATATCGGTATGACGCGCGTGCGCACGGCCGCACACGGCGCGGGCGTGTGCGCCCCCAGTACCTGCGGTGCCGCGCACCCCCGGGCATCGGTGTTCGACCGCGTGGCGCGCGGGTCGCCCGCCTGCCCCATATCGACACGTTGCCACCAACATGTTGACACGGATCAAGCGTGTTGGAAGGCACATCGGCCACCACGCGGGGCACCGCCGACCGGGCGCGATGTCGCAACCCGCAGGACGATGCTGCCGAACCGGTGTGCGCCCGCGACACGGGCACGGTCGTCGTGCTTCCCGTGGGTTCGCATCGGCGGTATAACGGGTGGCCGTTTCCGATACGTTCCATCGAGTGGTATGCGGACCGATGCGACGATGTCCACGAATCGCGGAAACCCAACGCGCCCCGGCGCGGCGGACGCGACCGCCGCACGCGGTACACCGCGGCGCGCGGCCGTTGGCGCCGTGAAGCGCGGCGCAGACCCCGATGCCTACCATCGCGCGCTGTTGGATCTCTGCCATGCGGCCGTCGTGTCGTCGGACGCACGAGGACGCATCACATCGTGGAATCGCGCGGCGGAGGCCATGTTCGGATATGCCGGACACGAGGTCATCGGCATGTCCGTCGCGAAGCTGGTCCCGAGGGACATACGGGCCGAACATGTGGCCGGCTTCAAGCGGCGCATGCAGGCGCAAGCCGACGCGTCCATCGGCAAAACCATCCGCTCGCGGGCGCTGCGGTGCGACGGGACGACGTTTCCCGTGGAGGTCGCGTTGGGCGGCGGTCGGGTGGGGCGTCGGCGGGTGTTGACGGCCGTGATCCGCGATGTCACGGAATACCAGCAGGTCGTGGATCGCCTCCATGACGCGCTTCAGCGCCTGCGGTTCCATGTCGAGCGTATGCCGATGGCGTACATCGTATCCGACACGGACGGTCGCGTGCGCGAATGGAACCCGGCGGCGGAACGCATGTTCGGGTTCACGAGCGCCGAGGCAATCGGGCGACATACCGGCGATCTGGTGGTGCCGGTCGACGTGCGCGGTGAGCGCGAGACCGTCTGGCCCGGGCGCGTCGACGGCGAGATCCCGGCGCATACGTTCCAGGAGAACGTCCGCAAAGACGGCTCGAGGCTCACATGCGAGTGGTTCAACACGACGCTGCGCGACGCCGACGGTCGTACGCGCGGTGTCGCGTCGATGGCGATGGACATCTCCGAGCGTGAGGTGCTTGAGGCGCAGTTGCGCTCGGCGCAGAAGCTCGAGAGCCTGGGTGTGCTCGCGAGCGGGTTGGCGCACGACTTCAACAGCCTGCTCATGGTGATGATCGGCAACACCGCCCTGGTTCGATCGCTCCCGAATCTGCCGGCGCGGGCGCTGGAACACCTGGACCTCGTTGACGACGCGGGGCTCAGGGCGAGTCAACTCATCAAGCATCTCCTGGCGTACGCCCGGAGCGGTCGGCATAACCCACAGCCGACGTGTATCAATGATGTCATTCGTGATGCGCACCGGCTCATCGAGGCGTCGGTCGGCAACCGGCACACCGTTCGGCTCGCGCTGGCGGACGACGTTCCCACGATCCTCGCCGACCGCAGTCAGATCGAGCAGATGATCCTCAACCTCTGCCGCAACGCCCAGCAGGCGATGCCCGACGGCGGGGAGATCGAGATCGCCACACGCGTCGCCAAGCTCACGCGGCAACGCCTCGTGCGGTGCGCCCCGCCGGACCTGCCGGCCGGGCGGTATGTGGAGTTGGTCGTGACCGACCGCGGCATCGGCATGGATGCCGACATCGTCGCGCGCGTATTCGAGCCGTTCTTCTCGATGAAGACCGGCGGTCATGGGCTCGGGCTCGCCGTCGTGCACGGCATTCTGCGCCAGCACCGCGGGGCGGCGTACATCGAGTCGCGACTCCGCAAGGGCACGCGGTTTCACATCTTCCTGCCCATGCGGGATCCCGCCGCAGCCGACCGCTCGGCCTGACTAACACCGCCGCCGCAGGACCGCCGCGCCACACCCGCGCAACACGTTTTCCCTCTTCCGGCACGTCCGAATAGCCGACGATGTAGGTGTAGGGGCTTCTCCGTCGCCGGCCGGCATCGTCGCGAGGGCGGGTGGCGTGGTCCGGACCGGTCGCCGCCGGGCTCGACCCCCGGCGCGGAGATACACGGACATGAAACCGGTACATCAGTGCGAAATCTGCGGTGCACCGGCCGTGGTGCACCGATCCGGGACAGCCGGCGACGTCGGAACCGTGCACCGGTATTGCATGGCGTGTGCGGATGCGCCGACACATGCGGTGGCCGGCACGCAGCGTGGCGTTCGCGCGCTGCTTGGCCGAGGCGAGGTCGGGGCGGCGCTCTTCGCGCTTGGCGCGGTGAGCCTGTGCATATCCGTATTGGCGGACGTGCTCCAATTCGGACAGACACAGGGTTTTGGATGGCAACAGCGGGTCGCGTTGATCGTCGCGGGCGTGCTGGCGCTGTTGGGGGCCCTGTTTCGCACGCTCGTGCTTGTCGTCATCGGCCTCGCCGCAGGCGGCCTGACGCTGGTGGCCGACATGATCGGCTTCGGCGGACACGCGGGTTTCGGCATGCAACAAGCCCTGGGCACGCTCGTCGGCGTCGCCATGTTGGCCGCAGGCCGCAGCATGATGCATGGACAGCCAGACCACCCACCGGAACCCGCATAGCGGTCCCCACGACCACGAGCCTGCCGCACCGCAGCGAACCCGCCGTGGCCGATCGTGGCGGTGCCCCGCTGCGCTCCCGAAACGACAGCCCGTCCGCAACGTCAAGTTGGCGGCGGACGACCACCGCGACGGTGACGGGCGGCTACAGCAGCAGCGCCGCGCCGGCGACGCTTACCACCGCGCCGATCACCGCGCGGTATCCGATCGCCTCGTGGTGCACGATCGCCGCGAACGGCAGGATGAAGATCGGCGCGAGCGAACACAGCGTCTGGGCGATCCCCACATCCGTGAGGTCAGGGTGTGCAGCACGGTATTGGTGGAGCCGCCCATGGCCATGTCGAGCACGAAGGCGTT
>JBHHVO010000135.1:0-8210 GCA_046754365.1 Phycisphaerae bacterium
CGGGGCGACGATGGCCTGCACCCGCAGCTTGCCCGCCGGCGTCCCCGCCGTCGCTTCCCGCAGATCGAAGCCGTTGCGCGCGGGCGTCGCCCGGTCATTGCAATCCGAAGCGGGATCCGTGAGGGTGTCCGGCGGGCATGCGTAACGCGGCGCGGGTTGCGTGTGGCGGGCGGGGTCAGCGACGCCGCCGAGACGCGAGCGCTATGCCGGTGAGCAGGAGGCCAAGCGTCGCGGGCTCCGGGACAGCGGTGAGCTCCATGTCGTCGTACCAGATGAAGCCGCCAAGCACGCCGTTGCCGGTGACCTCGATTCGAGACACCGGAACGTCGAACTGCCACCCGTTCCACGTCCAGGATTGAGCATCGACCGGGATCTCGATCGTGCGTGAATCGATGAGGATGCCGGCGTCGTCGAAGAACTCGGCGGTGGCGTCGTCGGCGCCACTGTTGTTCTCGAAGTATCCACCGAACTCGAGTAGCGGCGTATCGAACGCCCAAACGGCCGGCTCAGTGACGCCGACCATGAACGGACTTGAACGCGGAAGGACCGTATCTCCGCCGAACGTGTCGGCGAGCAGGAGATGGACGGTCGTGTCGCCGCTGACGCCGCTCAGCGTGGCGGCGCCGCCGAAGAGGTCGAGTTCGCTGACGATCATCGTCGTCGGGAACGAATCGAGATCCTCGGACAACGCCCCTTCGAACGGGCCGACTTCGTGGATCTGTGCGGCCGCGGGCACCGTGCACACCAGAACCGGCACGAGGAAACCAATACGGTGATGGATCATGAGCGGCTCCTTGGGGGTCGAGAGCAGAAGGATCCCGGCGATCACACATCGATGTTAGGCGCCGTGCGTTGCGCGGGGCAGCCGGAGACCTGTAAAAAAATGTCGACTGCGCCGGCGTGTTCGATCATGCCAGGTCTCTCGCTTGCGAACGACGCGTCATCGCCGATTGAAGACGTTGCACAACGGCCTGCGGCGAAGCACGACGGGCCCCGCGTATGGCACGCGCCGGGGCGTTGCCCTCCCCCGGTGGCGTCGCGGGAACCCCGCCCCGCCCACTCTTTCGGCGCGCTCATAGCCACTGCCCCAGCCGCCGGCGTGGCCGCTATTGCCTGCCGCCCGCGCGTGGTTGTGGCGTCACACGTCGGAGGCGCGGCTCACCCTTGGGGCACTTCGTAGAGGGTAACGTATCGGCCGTGTCCGGTCGGGTGGGGGAAGTCCATGAGCCAGGTCAGGCCGGCGTTCGTGAGGCGGTCGAAGAGGTGCGGGGTGATCGCGGGTGAGAATCCATAGGTCCGCGCGAGTCGGGCGATCTCGCTCCAGTTGACGAGGACGTGCGTGTAGCCGCGGGTGTGGAGGTGGTCCATGATGTCGGCGTCGTCGCGTGCGGTTTCCACGGCGCGTACGAACGGATTCCGGTTGAACACGACGCAGTAGTCGATGCGCCGTTGGAAGTAAAACGCCCTGGCGTCTCCGACGACGAGGATGTGCGCGTCGCGCGGCAACTGGCGATTCACGATGGTGAAGTACTCATATGCCGGCAGATGGCCCTCATAGATGATGTTCGGCGTCACGCCGCCGGGCCACTCGACGGCCCAGAGCCTGGCCGCAAACGTGAAGTTCCAGGCCGCGCCGAGCACGAGCACACCGGCGACGATGCGGCGCGGCCATCTCGCGGTGTCGCCGGCGCACGTTCGACCGGCCAGCAGGCAAAGCGGGATGAGCATGACGACGGCGAAGCGGGCGTAGAGGTGCGTCGCGACGACCCACACGACGCACTGGCACGCGAGCAGCGCGGCGAGCACAACGTCGATGCGGCTTTGCGTCGTGCGGCGGTGCGGCGCAGCGGGTTCCCTCAGAGCGTGTGTGAAAAGCCGCGCACGAACCCGAACTGCGAGGGCAAAGCCCCTGCTGAGCGCCGGTCCCGACACCGCACGCGGCTCGGCGGGAGCCTCGCCCTCCCTTTTCATACACGCTCCTACGGATCCGGGGTCGGTCGGCGATGGCGCACGACGCGCGGCGCGGAGGCATCCGCCCAACGCGAGCAGGAACACAGCGGGGCCGAAGCGCTGGTAGGGATCGCCGGGGATATGGTGCCAGAACAAGTCGGCGGCGTGGTCGTCGGGGCTTTGGCTGTGGCCCCGTTGCCACGCGGCGGCTTCGGCGTGTCCCCATCCGGGCGGTTCCGCGTGGAACATCGCGTCGGCGAGCGGAAACACGGGATTCCCGGTCATGACGGTGTTCTTGACGAGCCAAGGCGCCATCGCGACGAGCGCGGCGACGGAGAATCCGGCCAGGCCGGCCGCGGCGCGGCGCAGCGGCGCCAGTGCCAGGACGGCGACACCAAGCGGCAACGCGATCATGGGTACGGCGGTGTACTTGCACCCGCAAGCAAGGCCGGCCGCGAGGCCGGAGAGCACGAGCCATGCGATGGGGCCGCGCTGCGCATGGGGCCGTGCGTGTGGTTTGGGCGTGTCGTGTTGTCGCGGCGGTGGTGTTGGTGCATCGTGTGGTGGTTCGGACACGTGTCGGGCTGCGGACAGCCGCACGGCGCGCACGAAGGTCGCGATGGCGACGGTACCGAAAAACAGCATACCGTTTTCGACGTACGCCAGGCCCGATAGATACGCGGGCCAGCCGGTCGTCGCGATCGCGACGGCGGCTACGATGCCCCCGCGTGGCGACCACTCCCGCCCGGCGACCCACGCCGCGAAAACGGTTAGGATCGCAAGTGCGGTGTGGATCATATTGGCGGTAACCGCTGCGTCGATCGGGTCACCGGTGAGGATCATGCCGAGCAGATAGAGCATCTCGACGTTCGCGGGGAAGTTCGCGTAGACGTTGTGGGGTGCGTACGTGATCCGGCCGGCCTGCAAGTACTCCTTCGGCATCTCGAGGTGGTATTCGAGCACGTCATAGCCATAGCCCTCTTCACTCCAGATGAGCCCCGGGGGTGTCGACGCGGCCAGGAGCGCGAGCACGAGGAACGGGGCGACGAGGGACCAAAGGTATCGGAACCGGCCGGCGGTCCGGTCTGGCGGATCCGGTGGAGCACCAGGCACGACGGGGCGGTGTGTCGTCGGGGCAGTGGGGTCGTGTGGGTCCGGCGGGCAAGCCTGCGGTCTCACCGTGCCGGCATAGCGCAAGAGCCCCGCGACGGTGCACGCGCCGAGCACGATGATCCACACGGACCGATGGAGCACACCGGCCAAGCCGAGCGTCAGCACCAACAACGACATGCCGCCGATGCCGAGCGTGGCGCCGAGAAGCACGTGCCATCGCGGCGGCACCGGACCCAGGCGTAGCGCGGGTACGACACACCATCCCGCCAGCGCCGCCGGGACAAGTACGAGCAGCGCGGTCACGCCGTCGATCGCGATGGTGAGCAGGGCATAGGGTGAGACGATGCCGACGGCCGCGAGCGTAACGACGGCGATGCCGGGCGCGAGCAGGCGGGCCGCGGCGCGACGCGTTGCGGGCTGCGGTTGCGGCGTGCCGGCGGCGGCCATGCGTCGGGTCAATCCGGCCCCGGAAAGAGTACGTCGATGGTCTTGATGAGCGCAACGAGGGCGTGCTGACAGTGGTCGATGCGCAGGAGGTTCAGCGCCGGCGCGGTGCGGATGCCGCCGACGGCGTCTTGCGGGCTTCTGATGAAGTAGGCCTCTTCAGGGCGGACCTGAAGCTGCATGACGAAGCGCGCGGCCCGGCGGACGACGGTTTCATAGCGCTCGGCCCGCGCCGTGTCGCCGACGCTTCGTGCGAGCCGCAGCGCGTCCGCGAACGCTTCGAGGTAGGACGCGGTCGAAACGCCCGCGCGGCCGGGCTGGTAGGACGCGATGCCGCCGTACATGTCGGGCCAGGGGGAATCGGCGGGCGTGATCTGCTTGTCGGCGAGCGAGTCGGTAAGCTCGAACACGTAGTCGACATAGTCCCGCCGCCTGGTTTGGTGGGCCATGTGTGCGTAGGCCTGGACTTGCCACGGTACGAACGCAGGCGACGGGTCATCTCGGAACAAGGTCCGGTAGAACGCGATCGCACGATCAAACGCCTCGAGCACCTCGGCCGACGGTGTGTGGTCGTAGTGCGCGGCGAGCGCGAGCAGGGCCTCGCCGGGGAAGTAGGCCTGCCCGCCGATCGACTCGGCCGGCGGGAACGCGGTGATGAACATGCCGGACGGTCGCTGAAGCCACAACATGCCGTTGACGAGGCGCTGTCGGGCGTCGGCGTAGCGCCGGGCGTCGGGATGCTCGGCCAACGCGATGCACACGAGTGCGGTGACGCCGAGTTTGTTGCGTCCGTCGGGCGTCGCGATGAACGCGGCGTCGGGGCGTCCCGGGGCATCGGTGCGCCACGCAAGCAGCCGGTCGACGGCGCGATCGGCGGCGGCAACCGATGCGGACTTATGCGACCATCGCGCGTGGAGCGCGACCGCGGCCGCGGCACCGGCCTGTCGGACGAGGTTGTCGGCGTCGGTGTAGACGTCGAGGCCGGGCTCGTACTGGTATGCGAACAGGCCCGACGCCTGCTGGCGATAGACCATGTAGTCGGCGAGGCGATCGACGGCGTCGCGCAGGTGGTGTGGCGTGACGGCGTCTTGCGGTACGAGCGTGAGGCCGCGAACAAGTGACACGACCGTGTCACTTCGTGGCGGCTGATACCAGTGGACGGTGCGAAACCGCATGAGTTCGACACCCTTGAGTTGGTCCGGCGTCGATGCCATCCGGCGCGCCGCCCGCTCGATCGCGACGGCGAGTGTCTTGTCGCCGGTGAAAAACTCGGACGGGCAGTATCGATGTTGTACGCGCGCGTTGCGAAGCACGATGCCGTGGATGCCGGGCTCGACGAACGGGTCGAGCGCGCGGGGTGCGGTCCAGTTCGGCGGCGCGTCGATCGGCTCCGCCGGTGCGACGACTTCGATCTCGACGAGAATCTCATCGAGCAGGTCGATCGCGTCGACGCCGCGCTTCCCGATGCCCCGAACCGCCGCGACCGCCGCGTCGCGTGTCGCCGTGGCGAGGGGCGCCGGCCCACCCGCGACGGCGCTGCGCAAATGGCCGCTTTGACGCAGGCTCACGACGACCTCGGCTTCGAGCGCGGCCAGGGACGCGGGCACATACTCCGGCTCGTACAGCGGTCGCCCGAGGACCTCGTCGCGCATCGCACGGCGTACGATGCGGCACAGGTGTCGTTTCTGGCTTTGGGTGAGCGACAGGAGGGCCGCCTCGGGTGACCGATGCGGTGGCTTGCCGACCGGCGCCGCCACCGCAAGGCCGAACGTGCACGACATGCCCACACATGCCGCGCGGAGCGCTTGCCGCTTGAGCGCCGTCATGTCGATCATTATAGTGCCGCGCGGCGGCGGTCGAAAGGCGACGGTCACCGTGGAGTGATGGATGGCCAAGACAGAGACCGACTTTGCGTCGCCGATCATCGCCGCGGCCGCCCAGGTGGCCAAGGCGGTATCGGCCCAGGCCGTGCTTGCGTATGTGGGCGGCGTAGATGACCTGAAGCTGCTTGAGGCCACGATCAAGCCACCAACCGAACTCATCCTCATCGCCCGTGATCGTCACGAGCAGCAGCGCGCCGCGGAGACCTCCGCAACGGTCATGACGGTGCCCGCGTTCGACCTGACACGTATGGGGCAGATCAAGATGGCGACGCTGCTGGCGTTTTCGAAGCAGCTCCTCAAGGCCGGCGACGTCTTCGTGTTTCTTACCGGTGCGGCAGGCAAGGCGATCGACACGATCGTGTCCATGCAGGTCGGGAAGGAGTACGAGCTCTTCCAGTCCGTCGGCCAGCCGCGCCTGACGGAACACATCCGCCGCCCGGTGTTTGAACGTGTCCTGACGCTCTGTCTCGAGCTGGCCCACGAGGGGCGCGAGGGCAAACCGGTGGGGGCGCTGTTCGTAGTCGGCGACCAGCGCGACGTGCTCAAGTATTGCGTGGAGGGTCGGATCAATCCGTTTCGCGGCTACACCGAGGGCGAACGCAACATCCTCGACGACTCGATGCGCGACGTCGTCAAGGAACTCGCCAAGCTCGACGGGGCGTTCGTGCTCAAGGGCAACGGCGTCATCATCTCCGGCGGCACGACGCTCCGCGGCGCCGTCACCGGTGAGGCGTTGCCGCAGGGGCTCGGCGCGCGGCATACGGCCGCCGCTGCGATCACCGCCAGCACGAAGAGCATCGCCATCACCATTTCCGAATCGACCGGTGTGGTCCGCGTGTGGCGGCGGGGGACCATGATCACCGAGATCGAAAAGGGCGTCCGCGCCGCGCCGACCGCCGCAACGCCCCGCGCCGGCTGACGACGCGTGGCGCCTGATGTGGCGTGATGCCTCAGAGCGTGTCAAGACAGGGAGGGCGAGGCTCCCGCCGGGCCGCGTGTGGTGTCGGGACCCGGGTCGGGTGGCCCATGTCTTCCGGACATGGGGGACACGATGATGCAGACCGCGAGACCATGAGGTGGGCCGCGCGGGTGTAACGTGATCGGCTGACGACCGTCGGGTCCCCCACCTCCAGCAGGAGGTGGGCCACCCTATCAGGACCGTTGGCGATCGCGTCGCCTTGAGTCGTTTGCGTGAAAGCAGATGATCACGAAGCTATTCCCGGAGCTGCAACGCTTTCCGACGAAGAAAGCGCAACGCGAGGCCTGGTCCATCGCCAAACAAACCGTCGGCACGAGTTGGCGGTACTGGACGGCGGTCGCGGGGATCGTAGCACCGTCAGTGGTGATTCAGTTCTCCCTTCGCCGTCTTGGTATTCCGTTGGCTTGGAGAGGGACAGTGCGGTGGCTGGTCGTGGCCGCCACAGTGACAGCGTGCTTGGCGGTGCTTTGGGCTTTCGGCAAGACGATTCGGCGTATACTCTGGCGGTTGCTGATGGACCACGGCATTCCCTGCTGCGGGTCGTGCGGCTATGACCTGCGCCTGTTGCCCACCGACCGCGTCGACGGTGTGACTGTCTGCCCCGAATGCGGCTGTGGCTGGAAACTGGACAAAGACCTACCCGTCGATGGGCACGGCGATGGGTAACGACGAAACGCCCGCGCGCCCGCGGGTAGGGAAATCATGCTGGCCCTTGTGAAGTTCACACCGTTTCTCGGTGCCGTATTCATTTGTTGGATCTTCTCGGTATGTATCCACGAATTCGCGCACGCGCTGGTGGCGTATTGGGGCGGCGACCGATCGGTGCGGGAACGGGGTTACCTGCGGCTCGACCCGCTGGCGTACATCCATCCGGTCACATCCATCCTTGTTCCACTGGCGTTCTTGGCGCTGGGCGGGATTCCACTGCCGGGCGGTGCGGTGCGCATCGACGTGTCGGCGCTGAGGAGCAAGCTCTGGGCGTCACTTGTGTCCGCGGCCGGTCCCGTGGCCAACTTGTTGCTGTTTGCGGGGATCGTGGTCGTGATTCACCCCCGTAGCGGCATCATCGACCCAACGGCGGCGGTACAACCCACGTGGGTTCGGCTGCTCGGCGCGATGGCGGTACTGGAACTCATGTCGGTGTTCTTCAATCTCATCCCGGTGCCGCCGCTGGACGGTTTCGGCATGATCGAGCCGTACCTGTCGTATGAAACACGCATGCGGGTTGCTCGAATGGGTTGGATGGGGCTTATTGTGCTGTATGTCGTGTTCTTCCGTTTGGACGCGGTGATGACCGGGTTCATGGACCTGGTTGACGTTGTGCTGCAATGGTGCGGTTTGCCGTTTGAGTTGACGTGGCGACAATACAACATCGCGCTGTTCGGACATTCGGCCTGAGCTTGCGAAACACCTGAATTGATGGGTGATCGCCGGAATTGACGGGTGATCACCTGACTTGATGGGCGATCCGAACCGCGCCCCCAAGCAAGCGGCCGCGCCGCGGCCGAGACCTCCAGGCAGCCGCTCGCTTGCGGTCGCGGCTCGCATTACATGGTTTTGTTACGGTCGCCGAGCGGTTCCGGCCGACCCGTGGAACAACCAGCGTCGCGACGGCCGGCGCGCGCCGCCGCCCGCCGCGGTCACGGAGCGGCGGAAACCGTGATCGCTAGCCCGAACGGCGTATGCCTCCGCGCGTGCCCCCGGCCTGGTTGGTTTGGGTGTCGGGGTCAACCTGTGGTATCATGCCGACCACGTGAGTAACGAGTCGAGCCTATTTGCGGAACACTTCAAACGGCATCGCCGCGAGGTCGAGCCGTTGGCGGTGCGCATGCGCCCGCGCC
>JBHHVO010000136.1:0-8206 GCA_046754365.1 Phycisphaerae bacterium
GCCACCCGGCGCGTCGCGTCCCGCCTCCGTGCCGGACGTCTCCCCAGACCGGGTCCCCGCCGCCGAGATCATCCCCGCCCGCCCCGCGCTGCCGATGCCGCGACCCGTAGAGCGTGTGATGGGTCAGCAACAGCACGAGCGGCATCGCCGCGAGCAGGATCGCGTCGGTCGAGGGATTGACAAGGTTGTGTACCGAGAATGTGCTCATCGCGCCGACGGCCGCTATAGGTCCCGACGGAAAACGATCCGGCAGGCACCGGCGCAACCACGCGAACCACGCGACGACGGCCACGCCGCAACAAACGATGCCGATCGCGACCGCCGCCCGCGCCGTCGTGACGCCCAGCAGCCACCGCGCGGCGCACAACAGCGCCGGATACCCGACAGGCCACTGCGTCAGCAGCGCCCAGTCCGTCCGCCACGTCCACGCCTGCAGCGGCGCGTGGGGGAACATCGACGTGGGACCCAAACCGTCGTACATACGGTCGGCCGCGAGGAATATGTACGCGTTGTCGGCGATGATAAGCGGGGCGATCCGCGTGCGGCCGGGCCACAAGGCCATCGTCGCGACAATCGCGGCGGTCGCCGCGATCCACGCTGCGCGGCGCAACCACACGCGGTGCGGCGGTGGTGTACGGGTTAGGGCGTTGGGTATGTCCATGTCGCTCGTCATCCGCCGGTGGGGCCGCGTGTCACCGCGTCCAGCGGGGGGTACGTCCGCCGATCCTTGTTATCGGAATCACGACCGCGTTGCGCCGTTGAAAAACCTCGGCGCCGCCTCACGCGCAGGTCGGATGTGCGATGCGACAATGCGCTTCAAGCCTGACTGGGCAATACCCGATGTACATGACTGTACGTCCGAGTATGCATCCGCGTGTGCCCCCGGCGCGCACCCCTACGAGGATCCCGTGACCCGCGCACAGCCCCGACACGACACGAAACCGGTTCCGAATGCGTTGACGTTCGACGTCGAGGAATGGTTTCACGCGCACAATCTCGGCATCGATCGCGGGCGATGGGGTGCGTTACCGTCGCGTCTCGCCGGCCCGATCGACGACATCCTCGCGCTGCTCGACAAATACGACACGACCGCCACGTTCTTCGTGCTGGGGTGGACGGCGGGGCGGTGTCCCGACCTCGTGCGCCGCATCGCCGACGCCGGGCACGAGGTCGCGAGCCACGGTTTCTCTCACGAGCCGCTCACGGTGCTGACCCGCGACACATTCCGGGACGACGTGCGGCGGTCCATCGACGTCCTCATGGATGTCACCGGCCGGACCGTGCGCGGCTATCGCGCCCCCCGCTACAGCGTCACGGATACGGATCATTGGGCGTTCGATGAGCTCGTGGCCCTCGGGTTTCGTTACGATTCGAGCGTGTATCCCGCACGGGCGCCGCATGGGCGGTATGGGCGGTCGGACGCACCGCTTCGCCCGTTTCGGGTCCGGCCGGGGCTGTGGGAGTTCCCACTACCGGTCTTGCGTGTCTTGGGGCGGCGGTTTCCGGTCGCGGCGGGTGCGTATCTGCGCCTGTGGCCGATGGTGGTGACGCACCACGCGTTTCAGCAAAACCGCCGCGACGGCATCCCGATGATCGTCAACGTACACCCGTGGGAACTCGACCCGGATCAGCCACGCTGGCCGACGACATGGCGAGCCGGTCGCGTCCACTACGCGCAACTTACCACGACGGCGGGCAAGCTCGCGACGCTGTTGGACCGGCACCGCTTCGTGCCGCTGGAGCGGCTGCACGAACGTTGCGAGGCCGGGCTGTTCGAATCCGCGAAGCCACCACCCGCCGCCCGCCACAAACGCACGCGCAAACGCCGCGTTCCGGCCACCGTGTGATGATTCCCCCCCGCGCCGGCGCGAGCGCACCCGCCAAGCTCGGCGTGCCGCGGACGCTCGCCGATGCCGGTGACGCCGTGCGCTCTGATGTCGGCGCGGCGATGTTCGATGATGCGGACAACGCGGCGCCGGGCAGATGCTGCGCGTGGTACGCGTCGCTCGGCGTCATGAGCCTGTCACTGCTGCTGGGGTTCTCGCCGATCCCGCGCGACCCCGATCTCTGGTTTCATCTCGCGGACGGGCGCCACATCCTTGCAACCGGCGCGGTGCCCGACACGGATCCGTTCAGCATGACCAGGGTGGGCGCGCCGTGGGTGCCGCAGTCGTGGCTCTTCGATGTTGGTGTCGCGGCGGCGTGGGCGAACGTGTCGCCGCGGGCGCTGGAGGCGGTGATGGCGGTCGCGTTTGCGGCCACGATCATGCTGTCGTTGGCGCTACTGCTTGGCCGGGGCGTGTCGCCCGTGACGGCGGCGATAATCTGTGCGGCGATCGCGCTCGCGGCCCACACGAGCCGCGGTGTTCGGCCTCAGGTGCTGTCGCTGCTGGCGTGCAACGTCGTGATCTACGTCCTGTTCCGCCACGATCGCGTTGGTCCGCGTCTTCGGGGGCTGGTACTCCTGCCACCGATGTTTCTGCTGTGGGCGCAGGTTCACAGCGCGTGCGTGCTCGGGCTCATCGTGGCGTGCGCTTGGCTTGGCGGCCGGGCGGCCGATTTGGCCGAGGACGGCACGGCGCCCACGACGCCGGAACACGGGCGCCCCGGATCCGGGGTCGCCGGCGCGGGTCGACTCGCGCCCGCGCTGGTCGCGATTGTCGTGTCCGCGGGTGCCATACTTGTGACACCTCACCGCAGCACGCATTTCGGGTACGTAGCCCAGACGATCGGCCTGTCGCACCTCGGGCGCGTGCTCGAGTGGCAAGCACCGCGGGCGCTCACGCTGAGCGCACCGCACGTGTACGTCTACGTACTTCTGGCGGGCATCATGCTACTGCTGGCCAGGCGTGGGCGGCAGGCCGGCTGGGCCGAGATCGGTGTGTGTGTCGGGCTCATCGTGCTCGGCCTTTCGGCGATCCGGCATGTCCCGCTCGCGTGCATCGGGTCGGTACCGCTTCTGGGCGAGCTTCTCGGGGCGCCGCGCGACGCGTCTGCGGTGGGTCGATCCGGCTGGGCGGGGTTCGTCGGGCGTCGGTGGTGGCGGTCGGTGGTGGCGACGGCGGCGTGTGCGGTGGTCGTGTTGGCGGCCCCATGGGGCCGGAGCGGCGCGGCCGCGGACCGCTATGCGCGATACGAACCGGTCCACGGTGCTGCGGCGCTCGCGTCGTCCGGTCGTGCGTGGCGCGTGTTCACGACATACAACACCGGCAGCTATGTGCTCTACGCGGGCGGTCCGCGCGTCAAGGTGTTCGTGGACAGCCGGGCCGACGTGTATGGCGACGAACTGCTCGATGCCGCGTACCGCGCACGCGCGGGGGTGGGCTGGGCGCAGCTGTTTGCGACATGGCGGATCGACGCGGCGGTCGTCGAACGTGCGGATGCGCTCGCGTCCATCCTCGCGGACGACGCCGACTGGATCCTCGCGGCCGAAGATACGCGGACGCTGACATTCCAGAAACGCTGACACGCCACGAAAAGACATCGACCGCCATGCCGCGCCTATCAGCGTGTTGAAAAAGTGCGGCACCGGTTTCCAACCGATGGGTTGTCCCGTGTTTTCCGCGGCTAGCACCGGTCAAAAACCGATGCCACATGGAAGAACTTTGTTTTTCAACAGGCGGCTACGATCGCGCACGCGTGACGAGCTGGTCCGCGAGGCGTGTGGGTTCCGGCAGGCGGTAGCCACCGCAGCACGCGATGGTGATGTCGATCGCGGCGTCGAGCGAGATGCGGTGGCCAACGCTCACGTAGACGGGTTTGACGCGATCACGCGTTCGGACCGCGGCGCCGATGCGTTGCGCGTCATGCGTAATCGGCGCCGTGGAACCGGCCGACGGGCCCGGCACGTCGCACGCACCGACCAGCAGGCTCTTGGCGCACCCAACACTGGGCCGGTCGAGGAGCACGCCGACGTGACACGCCAGGCCGAACCGCCGCGGGTGTGCGTATCCCTGACCGTCGAACATGAACGCGTCCGGTTCGCTGCGGAGCTTTCGGAGCGCGGCGATGACCGCCGGCGCCTCGCGAAACGACAGCAGCCCGGGGACATACGGGAATCGCACGGGTCGGCGGGCCGTGCGGTGCTCGACGACGCAATGCTCACGGACGTCCCACACGACGACGCCGGCGATGCACACGCTGCCGTCCTTTGAGAACGCCATGTCCGCGCCGGCCACGAGCCGGAGCGGGCGGACGCGCCCGGCGCGCACAACCCGCATCGCGAGTGCTCGCTGGATCAGAATCGCCCGCCGCGGCGTTACCGACCAGGTATGCGGGGCACGACGTATGTTCAACGCAGGTGATCCGGATGCGCGCCGCGCGCGCGTGGATGGCCGGCGGGTCCGGCTACTCGATATCTCGATCGGCGAACGGAAAGAGCTTGTCGCGGTCGCCGAGTGTGACGACCGTCTCATGCTTGACGCCGCGGCGAAGGAACGTGACGGTCGCCCGCGTACCTGCGGGTGTGAAACCGACGAGGCGGATGAGGTCGTCCGGGTCCTCGACGGGCACGCCGTCGAACTCGATGACGACGTCGTTCGGACGGAGCTGCGCCTTGGCCGCCGGACCTTCTGCGACGGAGATCCGCGTGATCACCGCGCCGCGGTACGGCGCCCGCGCTGCACCGCGCCTGGCGCGCTCGCCCCCGACGGCATCGACCTGGACACCAAGGAAGCCGTAACGAATCTCCTCACCGGCCTTGAGGCGATCGATGATGCCGCGCATGCGCGTGTCGACCGGAATCGCGAACCCCAGGCCTTCGTTGACACCGGACGTCGTTTCGATCGCCGTCACGATGCCGATGACCTTGCCGTCGATGTCAAACAGCGGTCCGCCGCTGCTGCCGGGGTTGATCGCGGCGGACGTCTCGATGAGGTTCGCGTATGCGTGCAGCTCGGATGCGATGCCGTGCGTCAGACGGAACCGCAGGTTCCGCCTCAGGGCGCTCACGACGCCGAACGTAACCGACGGGCGCCCGCCGTAATTCGCCAGCCCGAACGGATTGCCGCACGCGAACGCCCATTGGTTGACCTTGAGCTTGGCGCCGTCGCCCCAGCGAATCGGGTGCAGCCCGGGCGCGTCGATCTTGAGCACGGCCAGATCGGCCAGGTCGTTCGCCTCGACGAGCTCGACGTCGTTGTAGATGAGACCGTTGTGCAGCGTGACGGAAATGGAACCGGCGTCCTCGATCACGTGGCGGTTCGTGACGATGTAACCGTCGGCGTCGATGATGAACCCGCTGCCCTGACTGCTCATGGCGATCTTGACGCGCGTGCCGTCGCGGAGCTCGGCGTCGCCAAGTTCGTACGTGCGGATCGCGACGACGCTCGGCCGCACGTCGTCGGCCAGCTTCGTAAACGCCCGCTCGAGCGACTTGAGATCGCCGCGCGTGTAGACCGTGGGGTGTTGCGCCGGGGCGGCGACGGGCCACACCACCACCATCGCAAGGCAGGCCACGAGCCGAACCAATCCCGTACGAAAAACGACGCGGCGTGGTGTGCTCATAACGACTCCCATGCTTCGGTTCGGCGGATGGTGTATGCAACAACCCTCGCGGACTCGTGGCCGCCGCGACCCCACCGCGCGCGCCTGCCCCAGGGCGGCACGGCTTGTTGGCCCACGCGCCATGCACCGCGTCGCACATGCGGCGGCCGATCGCTCGGCATGGCTGGCGCGCCCGGGCGCAACGCGGTTTTCTGCGGATGTTTTCCGGGCCGCGGACGCCATCTGCTATATTATAGTCGGCACGCCAGGTATTGCGGGACTTTTTTCCGGTCGGTAGCGGGCGCAGGTTCGCCCGCCAGCCACGAACGTGACACCGGGTTGTGACTTTCTTGCGACGAGCCGGATCGTGAACGACGCGACGTTTCAAAAACTCGAGTTCGACCGTATCCGCGAGACGGTCGCATCGCACAGTAGTACGGCCCTGGGAAGACGCCTCGCGCGCTCGCTCATACCGGCCACGAAGCCGGATCAGGTCCGGCAGTGGCTCGATCAGGCGCGGGAGCTCACCGGCGTCGCCAACACCCATGGGCTGCCGCCGATGGCGGGTGTCCACGACATCCGTGAAGCCGTACACGCGTCGGGCCGACCCACGCCACTCGAGGGGCACGACCTCGCGCGCATAGCCGAGACGCTCGCCGCGACCGGCCCGCTGACGGCGTGGTTCGCCGACGTCGGCGACGGCGCGCCGGGTTTGCAGCGGCTCGGGCGTCGGATCACCGACCACACCGCGCTCGCGTCCGCCATCAACGACGCGATCGATCCGCGCGGGGGCGTGAGGGATTACGCCAGTCCGAAACTTGCCGGCATCCGCGACGCGATCGCACAAGCCAGAGAGGAGGTCGCTGCGGTCTTCGGGCGTCTCCTGCGTCAGTCGGGCGTGAGCCGCATGCTGCAATACCGCGGCAGCACGTTCCACAACGACCGCGGCGTGCTGCCGCTCAAGGCGGAGTATCGCGGGCGCATCCCCGGGATCGTGCACCGCGCGTCCGACTCCGGCGCGACGCTCTTCGTCGAGCCGGCGGAGTCCGTGCAGATCAACAACACCATCGTCCAGCTTCGCGACCGCGAGCAGCGCGAGATCACGCGCATCCTCACGGAACTCACGCACCTCGTGCACACCGACGCGGACGCGATCCTCGCGATGCTGCGCGCGATCGCCGTGCTCGACCTCAACGTCGCCAAGGTCCGCTATGCCACAAAACGCGACTGCATCTGCCCCGACATCAACGACGACGGCGTGCTCGATCTGCACGACGCGAGACACCCCGTGCTCATCGAGCTCTTCGATCGCGGCGACATGGGCGCGCATACGCGTGAACACACGGCCAGTGCCGGCGCGGGCAACCCGACAGACGACCGCAGCCCGGGCAAGCCACCCCGTCGTGATGGCCCGCATCCGCACGTGGATGCAGGCGGCGGCGCACAGCAGCACGGGCACGGCGACGGCGAACGGAAACGCGTCGTGCCGATCGATGTGCGGCTCGGCGATGACTTCGACGTGCTCGTCATCACCGGACCCAACACCGGCGGAAAAACGGTGACGGTCAAAACCGTCGGCCTGCTCGCGCTCATGACGCAATGCGGCATCCCGATCCCCGTCGGACCAGGGTCCACCATGCCGGTCTATCGCCGGGTTTTCGTCGACATCGGTGACGAGCAGAGCCTCCAGCAGTCGCTCAGCACGTTCAGCTCACACGTGTCAAACCTCTTGGACATACTCCGCCGCGCGACGCCGGAGACGCTCGTGCTTGTGGACGAGCTCGGCGCCGGCACCGACCCGGACGAGGGGGCCGCGATCGGGTCGGCCGTCGTCGGGGAGCTTCTGCGCGTCGGCGCCAAGGCGCTCGTGACCACACACCTCTCCGCGCTCAAGGCGGTCGCCTACACGCAACCACGCGTGGACAACGCGTCCGTCGAGTTCGACCCGGAAACGCTCCGCCCGACGTTCCACGTCCGCATGGGCGAGCCGGGCAACAGCAACGCGCTCATCATCGCCAAGCGCCTCGGCATGTCGCCACGGCTCATCGCCGCCGCGACCGAACACCTCGACCACCGCCAGCGTACGCTCGCGAAGGCGATCGAGGGGACACTGCAATCCCGCCGTGACGCCGAGGCCGCGCGAAAGACCGCGCGCGACGCCGCCCTCGCCGCGCAACGGCAACGCGACGAGCTACA
Organism: Phycisphaerae bacterium; assembly: GCA_046754365.1. GTDB lineage: Bacteria > Planctomycetota > Phycisphaerae > UBA1845 > UBA1845 > JBHHVO01. The sequence goes on from JBHHVO010000136.1 coordinate 7,681, forward strand.
GCGCGAGGCCGCCCGCCTCAAAGACGAGCACGCCGCGTTCCAACGGTGGTCCGCCTGGGTCAATGACTTGCAGCCCGGCGATGACGTCTTCATCCGCACGATGAACCGCCCCGCCAAGGTCGTCCGCATGCAGCTCCACCAACAGATCGCGCTCGTCTCGACAGGCCGCATCGATATGGAGGTCCCACTTCGCGACGTCGAGGCGCTGCCCGACGCATGATCCGACATGATGTGCCTGCCCGGCGCCGACGTGCCCCGGCCGTCCGTGGTCGGGTCGGTGACGTTTCCTTTGGGACAATGGTCGTGGCACCGCACGGCGCGCCAACATGGAAGCCACAACGCAATCGGAGCCCCGAGCGCCGGCGAGCGGGTTGTCCGGCGCGACGCGCGCATCGGTGATACCCCGCGCTTACGCTTGGGGCTCTGATCAGGCCCGCCGGAAGCGTGACGCAGGCCGTCCAAGAACCCGCCCTACGGCCGTAAGAACGCGGTTTTCGCGTCGCCAAGCCGCGCGAACCGGCCTTGG
>JBHHVO010000137.1:0-8168 GCA_046754365.1 Phycisphaerae bacterium
CCTCGGTTTCACGTCCGCGACGTCGCCGTGATGCGGGCGCGCCTGCTCGGGATCCCGGTCGTGATGGGATCGGCGACGCCGTCGGTCGAAACCTGGTATGCCAGCGACGAAACCCAAAGCGGCGCACACCGCGGCGACGAACACCCCGGACGCGAAGCCGACGCCTATGAAGACCCGTTCGACAACGACCACGCCGCGTACCGCCGCGTCGTGATGCGTCGGCGCGTCATGGATCTGCCGCTGCCGACCGTGCACGTCATCGACATGCGCGACGAATACCGTGACCTGAAGCGGAGCGTCGTGCTGTCACGAACGTTGCAGCGGCTCCTCGGTGAAACGCTTGAGCGCGGCGAACAGGCGATCATCCTCATGAACCGACGCGGCTGGGCGCGGTGGCTCTTTTGCCCACAGTGCCGGGCCAGAACCGAATGTCCGAACTGTCGAACGTCGCTCGTCGTCCATGCCGCCGACCGACGCGCACTGTGCCACTACTGCCGCCACAGCATCGCCGTACCGACGCACTGCCAGGACGTCACGTGCGGGACGCGCCTCGTTGAGGGCGGTGTCGGCACGGAACGGGTCGAGGATGTGCTCGCGGCGTGCTTCCCGGCCGCACGCGTTGAACGTGTAGACAGCGACACGATGCGGCATCGAAGGGACTACCAACGCGTGATGGACGACTTCACGGCGGGGAACATCGACGTGCTCGTCGGCACGCAGATGATCGCGAAGGGGCTGGACTTCCCTGACGTCTCGTGTGTCGGTGTCATCGACGCCGACCCGGGCGCCGGCGCCGCTGATTTTCGGGCCGGCGAGCGACTCTTCCAGCTCGTCACGCAGGTCGCGGGCCGCGCGGGACGCGCCGACGCCACCGGGTGCGTCGTCGTCCAGACGACCAACCCGGAAGCGACGGCCCTGCAATACGCGATTCACCACGACTTCGAGCGCTTCGCCGCGGCTGAGCTTGCGTCGCGGCGCCGCATCGGCCTGCCGCCGTACCGCCGGCTCGCGCGCGTGCTCGTCACGCACACCCGCGAGGAAACCACCCGCCACGACGCCGATCGACTCGCCGACAACGTCCGCGACGGAGCCCGGCACCTCAAGCTTACCGATGCGGACGTCCTTGGCCCAAGCCCCTGTCCCCTCCTTAGACTCCGCGGACGCTACCGCTACGACCTGCTCCTGCGGACGCGCACGTACACCGACCTTCGCATATGGATCCACCACCTCAACCGACAGAGCGCCCTGCGTCCCCGGGCGGCCACCGCGACGCTCGACGTCGACCCGGTATCGTTGACATAATGGGCGGCCGTGGGTGTCGTGTCGGCCGGGCGACGCCGCGTCGGCGCGAGACCCGGGACACGCCCGAAAGGACGACCCATGAAGTACGCCATGGTGCTGCCCGACGGCGCGGCCGATGAGCCGGTCGATGAGCTCGACGGGCGCACACCGCTCGAGGTCGCCCGCACGCCGGCCATCGACTGGGTAGCGACCAACGGCCGGCAGGGACGCGTCGTCACCGTGCCCGAAGGCTTCTCGCCCGGCAGTGACGTCGCGACGCTCTCGCTCTTCGGTTATGACCCCCACACGTACTACACCGGTCGGGCACCGCTCGAGGCGGCGGCACAGGGTCTCGTCGTCAGGCCCGGTGAACTCGTGTTCCGATGCAACTTCGTCACGATCGTCGACGGCATCATGGCGGACTTCACCGCCGGGCACATCGTGCAGACCGAATCCGGGCGTCTCATCGAGGACCTCAACCGGCACGTCGCCGATGACCGCTGCCGGTTTCACACCGGCGTTTCGTATCGCAACCTCATGGTCGCATCACACGCGGACGGGTCCAAGCTGCAATGCACACCACCGCACGACATACCCGGCCAGCGCGTGATCGACCACCAACCCAAAGGCGAAGGCGCAAACTGGCTCCAAGCGATCCAAGACCGCGCCCACCGCATGCTCGAAGGCCATGACGTCAACGTCGCACGGCGCGCGCTAGGTGAACAACCCGTAACCGACATCTGGCTTTGGGGACAGGGTAAGGCCCCCCGCTTGCCGGTCTTCCACCGGCGCTTCGGACTGCACGGTGCGGTGATAGCCGCCGTGGATCTCATCCGCGGCATCGCCAGGTCCGCGGGCATGGGGCTCATTGATGTCCCCGGCGCGACCGGCTACCTCGACACCGACTACGCCGCGAAGGGTACCGCGGCCGTCGACGCGATCGACCGCTTTGACCTGGTCGTCGTGCACATCGAGGCCCCGGACGAAGCCGGCCACCTCGGCAACGTTGACGCGAAAATCACCGCGATCGAGCGCATCGACGAATACATCGTCGCGCCGCTGCTGGAGTCGCTTCAACGACGACGTGCGTGGCGCATCCTCATCGCTCCCGATCACCCCACGCCCGTCGGCACGAGGGTCCACTCGGCCGCCCCACCGCCGTTCTGCATCGCCGGCGACGGAGTACACCCCGTTCTGAAGCGGCCGTTCTCGGAGGCCGCCGCCGCCGAAAGCGAGCTCTACATCAACACCGGCCACGAACTCATGCCGTTGTTCCTCCGGCCGTAGTGCAGGAACCCACCCGGACGGCATCCACGCAAGCCCCAACCAGCAAGGGACGGGACACACGCTGACGCGCTCGGACCCGCTCGTTGACCCGCCCGGCCCGCGCCCGTAGATTTACCGGCAGAGATCGGCATGAACGGGCACCCGACGCGGGCGGTAGCCGCGCGAGCGGCGCGGCGCCACCGCGCGCGACCGATAACACCCGACAAAAGGGGAACTTCCCAGTGGACGTGCAGACACGCATCGCTCAGTTCAAGCAGATGGCCGACGCCGACCCCGACAACGAGCTCGGCCATCTCAGCCTCGCCAAGGCGTACATCGACGCAGGACAGCACACAAACGCCATCCCGCCGCTGCGGCGCGTGCTCGAGCTCAACGCGACACTCTCCAAGGCGTACCAACTCCTCGGTGCCGCGCAGAGAGAAACCGGGAACCACGAAGAAGCCGTCAAGGTGCTGACGCAAGGTGTCACCGTGGCGGATGAGCGCGGTGACCGTATGCCGCGCGACGCGATGGCGGGCATGCTCAAGGAACTCGGTGCCGACGTCCCGGTGCCGAACGAGAAACCCGCTCCGCCCACCGAGCGCGACACGACCGGCGCATCCACACCGGGCTTCCAGTGTTGCCGTTGCAGCCGACCGACCGGGCAGCTCACGCGCCCACCATTCAAAGGCGCACTCGGTGACAAGATCCACGCACACGTGTGTCAGACATGCTGGCATGAGTGGGTCCCGATGGGGACGAAAGTCATCAACGAATGCGGCCTGGCACTCGCAGATCCCGCTGCCCAGGCGATCTACGATCAGTACATGACCGAGTTCCTCCAGCTCGACAACGTCTGATCCCGCCACCTCGACATGACGCCCCCGTATCCGTCACTACGCCGCTGTGTCGCGGGCGCGATGTCCGCCGATGTCGCCACGGGGCACCCGAACGGTGGAACTTGCGCCATCGGGTTGCTATAATCACTGGATGTCGGCGAGGCGGCCTACCACAGACGGCGGAGCCGCGTATGGCGTCGTAGCCGCTGCACCGGTTCGCCGGGTGAACCGGCGCCGAGCCCTTCAGAGATGTGTCATTGATGACCGGCGAGCCACAACCAGACCCGATCCCCATCGTGGGCGAATCCGCGCCGCGGGTCACGCTCGGCGTCGCCGCTGACGGCGGTCCGCAGCGACACATCCCGTGCCGCCGCGCCGTCACGCTCATTGGTTCACGCAGCGGATGTAAAATCCGGCTCGAGCACAAGGCCGTCGCGCCGGTCCACGCCGCGATCGTCCACACGGGGTCCCACGTCCACGCGGTCGACCTGACCGCGACCGGACACACCCTGTTCAACGGCCTGAAGCTCCAGCAGGAACGCCTCACCGGGCACGACATCGTCACCGTCGAGGCGTGGACGTTCCATGTTGACGTCGACGAACCAACACCACCGCCCGACGATGCCCCCGTTGTCAGCCTCGACCCGGCGCCGATGGCGTTCGGCCTCGAACACATCGCTACCGGAAGGCTCATGCAGCCGACACGGCCGATCTGCGTGATGGGTCGGCGAAGCGGTAGCGACATCACGATCGCCGACGCCGGGGTGTCACGCGCACACGCGATGCTCTTCACGTATGCCGACCACCCGACGGTCGTCGACTTGCTCAGCGAGAACGGCACGTACGTCAATGGCGACGCGGTCGCGTTCCGCCGCCTCACGGACGGCGACACGCTCGTGATCGGCGACAGCACATTCCGCGTCCGCCTCGCCCTGCACAGCGCCCACCGAAACGGCCAGGGCAACGGTGTGGTCGCGATGCCTTCCGCGGGCCACATCGCCACACCCGACGCGGGCGACAAGGTCGACATCAAGGCCACCGAGGGCTCGCAGCGCTGGAAGATCGCCGAACACTACGAAAAGCTCACGAAAGAATCGTAGTGCACAGGGAGCGCACCGCGGGGAATCGTGACCCCAGGCAAGCGCACCCGTGAATCGTAGTCCCCAACCGCACGCCCCCGACCGATCGATCTACACTTGTTGCAGCGGCACCCGCGTGCCTATACTGCACCATGCCCGACGGCAACGCCGCCGCGCCGCCACCACGAGCAGCGCGTCCAAGCAGCCACGTAAACGGCGGCCTTTCGGAACCCAGACCGTCAGGGAGGGGCTCTTGAAACGCAGCGTGGCGCGGTGTTGGCGACGGGCCACGATAAGCGAAGCCGCGAACGCAACGGAGCGGTCTTCGCCCATGGAACCGGACCGCTTCCTCACGGGCGCGGCGCTGCAAGAGGTTTCTCAAAGCGTGTGTGAAAAGCCGTGCAGGAATCCGAACCGGGAGGGCGAAGCGCCTGCTGAGCCTCGGCCGCGACACCGCACACGGCTCGGCAGGAGCCTCGCCCTCCCATTCACGCGGCTCGGCAGGAGCCTCGCCCTCCCGTTCACGCGGCGCGGCGGGAGCCTTGCCCTCCCATTCACGCGGGTCGGCGGGAGCCTTGCCCTCCCGTTCACGTGGGTCGGCGGGGGGCTCGCCCTCCCGTTTCACACACGCGCTCAAGCGCACGCATGGGACAAGGGGACCCGAACATGACCGTCACATCATCAACCACGGACACGGCGCGCACGGTGCGCGCACCGACCGGCACGACCATCACCTGCAAGGGCTGGCAGCAGGAAGCCGCGATGCGGATGTTGATGAACAACCTCGACCCCGACGTCGCCGAGCGAAGCGAGGACCTCGTGATCTACGGCGGCAGCGGCAAGGCCGCGCGAAGCTGGCCGGACTACGACCGCATCGTCGCCGCGCTCAAGGCCCTTGAGCACGACGAAACCCTCCTTGTACAGTCCGGCCGCGCGGTCGGCGTCGTCACAACACACCCCGACGCGCCGCGCGTCCTCATCGCGAACGCGATGCTCGTGCCGCACTGGGCGAACTGGGACGAGTTCCGGCGGCTCGACGCGCTCGGCCTCACGATGTACGGGCAGATGACCGCCGGGAGTTGGATCTACATCGGGACGCAGGGCATCCTCCAGGGCACGTACGAAACCTTCGGGGCGTGCGCCCGGCGGCACTTCGGCGGGTCACTCGCCGGACGCTTCCTCGTCACGGGCGGGCTCGGCGGGATGGGCGGCGCTCAGCCCCTTGCCGTCACGATGAACGAGGGGACGTGTCTCTGCATTGAAGTCGACCAGGCGCGGATCGACCGCCGCATCGACACGCGCTACCTCGACAAACACACGGACAACCTCGACGACGCGCTCGCCTGGATCGATGACGCCCGCAACGCCCGGCGGCCACTCTCGGTCGGACTCCGGGGCAACTGCGCGGACGTCCTCCCCGAACTCGTGAAACGCAACGTCACGCCCGACATCGTCACGGACCAGACCTCCGCACACGACGCGCTCGACGGCTACGTCCCGAACGGCATGACCTACGCCGACGCCCGCGCGCTCCGTACGACCGACCCGGACCGGTACATCGCCGAATCCATGCGCGCGATCGGCGAGCACGTGGACGCCATGCTCGCATTGCAACGACGCGGCGCCGTCACGTTCGACTACGGCAACAACATCCGAGGTCAGGCGAAACTCGCCGGTATCGCCGATGCGTTCGATATTGAAGGCTTCGTCCCGCGCTTCATCAGGCCCCTGTTCTGCGAGGGGCAGGGTCCGTTCCGCTGGGCCGCCCTCTCGGGGGACCCGAACGACATCGCCCGCACCGATCGCGCCATCCTGGAAACATTCCCCGAAAACGAGCACCTCTGCCGATGGATCCGACTCGCCGGCGAGCGCGTCGCATTCCAGGGTTTGCCCGCGCGTATCTGCTGGCTCGGCTACGGTCAGCGCGCCAGAATGGGCGCCATCTTCAACGACCTCGTCGCCGGCGGCGAGGTCGCCGCTCCGATCGTCATTGGCCGGGACCACCTCGATTGCGGCAGCGTCGCATCCCCGAACCGCGAAACAGAAGGCATGAAGGACGGCTCCGACGCGATCGCGGATTGGCCAATCCTGAACGCGCTCGTGAACACCGCGTGCGGCGCAAGCTGGGTGTCGGTGCATCACGGCGGCGGCGTCGGGATCGGGTACGCGATCCACGCGGGACAAGTCATCGTCGCCGACGGCACCGCGGAAGCCGCCCGGCGACTTCAGCGCGTCCTCACCGCCGACCCGGCGACGGGCCTCTTCCGCCACGTCGACGCCGGCTACGAAACCGCCCAACACGTCGCACGGAAACACGCCATCAACATCCCCGGACGCTGACCACGCGCGACATCGACCAGGCGTCTTCGACCGGTGTCGTGCCGCGTCGCGGCTCGTTCGATCGCGTGCGCCGAACACCGAGCCGCAAGCGCAAGCGACCGGCTCTTTCGCGGCAAGCGCGGGCCTCCTCCCTACGGTCGCGGCGCGCATCACCCGTCGATCCACGTGTGACACGGGAGTAGCGGGTGACGCAGGGTCCGAACCGGGGACGTATCTGTTACACGGGACAGGTCGTGTGCGGAGCGGCCCGCGCGCGGCCTGCCGGGCATGAGACACGCATACGCGGGGGTACATGGCGCCCCGCGCGGCCGCTGACACCGCCACCGTCCGTCGGCGGTGGCGGCGTGTTCTACCGGCTGGGGTCGTCGTGGTCGTTCGTGGCGGCCGCCGGCTGGGGTGTCACGCATTCCAGGGCGCGGAGGACGAACGGATCACCGGGCCGAATCGATCGCCAGGTGTCGGCGACCGGGCGTGCGTCGGCGAGTACTGCGTCGTCGGTCTGGTGTTCACACCATACGGCAAAGTGTTTCAGGACGTGATCGAGCAACGCGTCGTGTCCGAGCTGTGACGCGCGATCGGGGATGTTTCGGGCGACGCCGGCGGCGAGCCTGGCCGCGGCCACCGGGTCGCTGGCGGCGAGCATGCGGAGTACGGCGTCGACACACGGCTGGGCGAAGTCGGTACCCCGGGGCGATCCGCTCCAGACACCGGCGAGCATGTTCCATCGCAGCTCGGGTACGACGTGACCGGGTGTCGCGAATCGCGGGACCAGGTGCGTACGCACGACTTCGAGCCACTCCCGTACGATGTCGGCGTCCGCGTCGTCGGCGGGCGTTTGGACATGACGGGCGGCCTGGGCGAGCAGCGCGTCGGTGTCGACGGACGCGGCGTCGTCGATAGCCAGGTAGAGCTGCCCGATCCGGTGGAGGGCTTCGTGGCTGCAGTCACGGAACGGCCGGGACGTCCGCCGGGCGAGGGTTTGGATGTCGTTCTTGCTGAGCAGGCGTTCCGCGAAGTCGATCCACCCGGACCTGGGCTCGTCGGGCGCGGGCGCGGTGTCGGCGTCTATGAGTTCGATCGGCTGACCCGCGATCCGGGCCTTGATCTTGGCGGTGTCGCCGCTGAGGAGGTTGAGCGCATGGCAACGTCCGAGGGAGAAACTCAGCCCGGCGGCGACGGACGTCGCGGCCCGGAGCGGCCCGGGAAGGCCCATGAGCACGGCCTCGGCGGTCTGCAGGAATCCGTCGGTATGGGTGATGATCACCCTGGCTTGATCGAGCAGGCGCTGAATGACATACGCCCCCCACGAACACGCGCTTGGCGCGCTCGGTGAAACGGCCAACGCGTCACCGGGGTTGAGGTC